>NZ_JBPCUJ010000032.1:0-7425 GCF_051011215.1 Lutimonas sp. | reverse complement strand
GCTGATTATTTGGAAAGCAAAGAAATGATTGCGGATTATCTAAATACGGTTTTAGAAGAAGGAGACAATGCAGATGTAATAAATGCAATTGGACATATAGCTAAAGCAATCGGAATGACAAAAATTGCCGAGGAAACTGGTTTAAGCAGACCGAGTTTGTATAAAGCTTTGTCCGATGGAGCGAAACCTCAATTTGCAACAATTATGAAAGTACTAAAAGCAATCGGAGGACAAATCCAAGTGAACCCAATGTCATCGTGAAAAAATAACCCACAACAACAACAACAACAACAACAACAACAACGGGTATAAGTAATAGCTTCAATCCGTCTTCGAAATGAAAATCACATTAGAAAGAAACAAATAAATCAAAATCAACATTAGGGGAGAGCTACTGCTCATACCCAAAGCGTTGGCAACAAGCTAAATTGAACACCTACTTCGAATATTTTTCAACCACAGAATCGCCCCAATCCGCAATAGATTGAATTAACGGAATTAAAGTTTTACCGAAATCAGTTAAGGAATACTCGACTTTCAAAGGAGGTTTTGAAGTATAAACTTTTCTTTTAATCAGACCATCTTCTTCTAAAGCTTTTAACTGTAAGCTCAATGTTCTTTCGGTAACAGTAGGCATTGATTTTCTCAATTCGTTATACCTTAGTTTATCGTTCATTAAATGAAAGAGAATAACTGTTTTCCATTTTCCACCTATAATTCCCATTGTTAAACTTGCACAACAAGGGTATTCATTACCTCTGAAATTGAGCATTTTAGGTTCTGCTGTTTCCATATAATTTATACTATCATTTTTGACCGCTATTGCAAATATAGAATACTATACTTACTTTTGCAACTATAATTTTTATAGTATTAAAAAACACAAAACGAAATGAAAGCAATGACAATTAGTAAATATGGAGAAAACGCAAAATTTGAATCCAAAGAAGTTGAAACGCCATCTTTAAAAAGCGGTCAAGTATTAGTTAAAATTTCTGCATCAAGCATCAATACAGTAGATACAATGATTAGAAATATGGGAGAAAATTTACCGTTTTCACCTGCCACACCAGCGATATTAGGTATGGACTTTGCAGGAACAATTGAGAAAATTGGAACAGATGTTACTGGGTTTTCGATTGGAGATGAAGTCTATGGTTGTGCAGGTGGATTGGGAGATTTACAAGGAACATTAGCAGATTACATTGCTGCTGACAGCAAACTAATTGCTCGAAAAGCTAAAAATCTAACAATGAAAGAAGCAGCCTCACTTCCCTTAGTTGGAATTACAGCTTACGAAGGTTTAATTCGTGCAAATGTTAAAAGCGGACAAAAGGTTTTAGTACACGGTGGAACTGGTGGAGTTGGACACGTTGCTATTCAATTGGCTAAACATTTTGGTGCTGATGTTTACACAACTATCAGTAGTGAGAAACAAGCAGAAATTGTCAAATCTTATGGCGCGCAATCCATAAATTACAAATCAGAAACAGTTGAGGATTATGTAAAGAAACATACTAATGGAGCAGGTTTTGATGTCGTGTATGATTCTGTAGGTGGAGAAAACTTACTTAAATCTTTTGAAGCAACTGCTTTAAATGGTCAAGTTGCAACCACAGTTTCTTTGAACGAACTTGATTTAAGTACAATGCACTTTAAAGGATTATCGCTACACGTTGTATTTATGCTTATACCAATGATACACAATTTTAAGAGAGAACAACACGGAGAAATTTTACGCAACATAACTAAAATTGCCGAAGCAGGAGATTTGAAACCCTTACTTGATGAACAACAGTTTTCATTGGAAAATGTTGGAGAAGCTTATGTAAGACTTGAAAGTAAAAATGCAATAGGAAAAGTGGTTGTAGAAAATTAAAATTAATTAACAATGAAAACAATATTAATCACAGGAAGTACCGACGGAGTTGGTAAGTTAACCGCAACGAAACTGGCTAAAAGTGGACATCAAATACTTTTACACGGAAGGAATGCAGAGAAATTGAAAAATACACTTTTGGAAATTAAAGAACAAACGTCCAATGATAAAGTCAGCGGTTTTGTATCAGATTTAGCAGACTTCAGTAGCATCGAGAATATGACTGCCGAAATATCAAATGAATTTCCTTCAATTGATGTTTTGATTAATAATGCAGGAGTTTTCAATAGTCCTTTAGAGCAAAATAAAGATAATTTAGATATGCGATTTGCAGTTAATTATTTTGCCCCTTACCTGCTTACAAACAGATTATTGCCAATTCTTAAAAAAAGTAATTCGCCAAGAATCATTAATTTAAGTTCGGCTGCACAATCAACTGTTTCGATTGAAGCGTTACAAGGGAAAGAATCTATTTCTAGTCAAGCAGCTTATGCCCAAAGTAAATTAGCCTTGACAATGTGGAGTTTCGCTTTCGCAAAAGAGAACTCAGACATAGTATCTATAGCTGTAAATCCTGGTTCATTATTGAATACTAAAATGGTTCAAGAAGCCTATGGTCAATTTTGGTCTTCAGCAGATAAAGGAGCCAATATTTTGGTCGAGTTAGCTGTTTCAGAAAAGCACACAGAAAGTAATGGAAAATACTTTGATAATGACAAGGGAGTTTTTTCTAATGCTCATAATGATGCTTACAATCAGGGAAAAATCAATCAATTGATTTCTGAAACAAACAAAATTTTAAAATTATAGATGAGTATTTATTCTAAAATAGCATCCAAAGGTAAATTAACGTTAGGATTGGTATTCCCATTAGAAGCATATAGTGGTTCTATTGCAAAAATGGAAAATCAGGAACAACTCGCCAAAAGAGCAGAACAATTAGGTTTTAAAGCACTTTGGTTTCGAGATGTTCCATTTAATGACCCTAATTTTGGTGATGCTGGACAGCTTTATGACCCTTGGATTTATATGACGCACATAATGAATCAGACCAAGGAGATTGCTTTAGCAACAGGAAGTATCATTCTTCCTTTGCGTCATCCTGTGCATACAGCAAAATCTATAAACAGTCTTCAATTACTTTCTGAAGAACGACTGGTTTTAGGTGTGGCATCTGGAGATAGACCTATTGAATATCCTGCATTTAATCAAAGTTTAGAAAATAAATCAGAGCTCTTTAGAGATAGCTTTCATTACATCAAAGCATTGCAAGGAGATTTTCCAAACCATACATCAAAATTTTATGGAAGCACAAATGGTGGAATTGACTTATTGCCAAAATATTATAAACAAACACCAATGCTTGTAACGGGACATTCTGGACAATCATTAGACTGGATTGCAGAGCATTCAGATGGTTGGTTATATTATCCAAGAGATTTTAAAACATTGCAAATGGTAATGCATCAATGGAGAAAAGCATTGACTAAAGTAAAAAAAGATTGGAAACCCTTTATGCAATCCTTATATGTGGACGTCACTAAAGATTCAAATGTAAAGCCAACACCAATTCATCTTGGATTTAAATCAGGAACCGATTATTTAAATGCTCATTTGAAATTATTAGAATCGTATGGAGTAAATCACGTAATCCTGAATCTAAAATATGGTTCAAGACCAGCAAATGAATTGATTGAAGAAATTGGAGAAAAAGTTCTTCCTAATTTTTCTTGATACTAAAAGGCGAACCAAATAAAGCCAGTTGCCAACAACATATATAAAAAATAGCTGTTCAGAGCTAAACCTTTAGTTTGGTTCTTTTCTGCTATCTTTGTTTTAAGTCGAAAAATGGCACATATAAATCTGCTGCTTTTCATATACAAGACCGTTATAAGCAATACAAAACCAATAAGCACTAACCATGAGCGATTTGATATTTAGAAAGGATGGTACTGCTCAAGGAGTTGCGAAACAGCGATTAATTGAATCACTTGCTAAACCTGATAAACGTATTGTTTATGATCCTTATGCCGAAAATTTTGTGCTTGGGGCAGGAATTATTAAACTTATGGGACACAAGCTCAGTGTTTGGCTGACTAAAAAGTTCACTCCTGGGTTTCATGAACATTTAATTTCGCGAACTCGATTTATAGATGACCTAATTGAAAAATGTGCTGCTAATAAGGTTGAACAATATGTAATTCTAGGTGCAGGATACGACTCAAGAGCTCATCGTCTTAAACTACCATCTAGAGTAAAAATATTCGAAGTTGATCAGTCTGAAGTTCAAGAAAAAAAACGATCTAAACTTCCTGACGATATACCAAATACAGAAAACGTGACCTATGTGAGTATTGATTTCAATCACCAATCTATCAAAGATCAACTTTTGAATGCTGGGTTTGGTCAAAATAAATCAACCGTATTCACACTTGAAGGCGTGTCACAGTATATTACAAAAGAAGCATTAACCTCAACTTTGAATGAGCTTGCAGCTTTAACCCAAAATTCAAATGCAACATTCTTTATGTCTTATGTAAATAGACTTCTCCGTGAAGATCCAAAGTCCTGTTTTGGCAAGGGATATCTGAAAGCCGAAAAAAAAGCTGTATTAATACAAAACTTGGCAGCCAAATCAGGCGAACCATGGATATCATTATACTCGGCTGAAGAAATTGAAGATTTGCTTTCTCAAAATGAATTTTCATTAACAGAAAATAAAACCCTAGCTGATCTGAATTCCGAGTATTTTACTCCAATTGGAAGAACCATTCCTGAAAATCATATTTTCAAACTCGAACATTTTGTAGTGGCTCAAAGTAAAAGCTTATAACAATGTATAAAAATAATAGCCAAATCAGTCGTGAATTAAAGGGTTGTAGCCCGCTTCAACTTTCTTATAACTTGACAGGAATATGCCACGCTATTGTCTGCTATTCTTATACTCAACGTTAGACGAAATGTAACAAAACCAAAATCACTTCGTCTTCCAAAAACTAACCAATCATTTAACCAAAATGGTAGAAAATTTACCCGAACGAAAAGAAGCGTGGAAAACAATATTTTTGTTTCTTACAATTGTTATTGTTCTTACTTCGCCTTTCCATTATGCCATAATAAATTTATATCCTTCTCGAATATATATTGGAGCTATAATGTGGTGTCCTGCGATAGCTGCCTTTATCACCTTAAAAATAAAAGGACGTAAAATTTCATCTCTAAATTGGATTTGGGGAGATTGGAAATATATCCGATTATCTTATTTCATTCCTGCCTTATATGGTATAGTCACTTATGTGTTAATCTGGATTTTCGGATTTGGGGGTTTAGCAAATGGAGAAGCAATAACAGATTGGGGAAAAGAACTTGGTTTGATTGGAATCGGAACTTTAAATCCAACATCGATTGCAATCATAGCTATTATCTTATTAGGAACTATTGGAGTAATAAGAGCTGCAGCGACAACTTTAGGAGAAGAAATTGGATGGCGAGGTTTTTTCATTTATGAATTAAGAAAAGTTCTTTCCTTTACTGGTGTTTCTTTTTTTAGTGGTATTATTTGGGCAGCTTGGCATTGGCCGATACTTGTTTACTATAGTAATAATGTGCTATTGGAATTCATTACATTCTTTATAGTAATTATTTCTATGTCATTTATTATGAGCTACTATACTTTTAAATCTAAAAGCCTATGGCCAGCAGTAATTTTCCACGCAGTAAGTAATGTGTATATTCAAAAAATATTACCACCTCTAACAATGAAAACAGAAGGAACGAAACATTGGCTAGGCGAAAACGGAATTATGTTTGCTATTGTGACTTGTGTTTTTGGAATTTACTTTTGGAGAAAAGCAATTAAAGAAAAATTGTAATTTAAAACACAGCGCCTAACAACGTCTATAAAAAATAACTAATTAAGCGCAAGTCCTTAAAGCTTTGGCTTTTTTTAATACATTTATATCATCCGAAAAGTGGGTAGCTGCCAAACTCACTACTACTCATACCCAATAAGTTGGCATAATTCGCACTAAATCATATTAATTCAAATAAGTAAACGATGAGAAAAACACTTTGTATAATCTTGCTACTTTGCATAAATTTTTTAAATGGACAAGAAAGTGTAAAAACCAAAGAAATAAACTCCGAGGTTGAAGAAGTAACGGTCTTTTTAAAGGGAGCTCAGATAACGCGTAGTACCATGGTTCAAGTTGATCCAGGAACAACACTTTTAAAGTTTACAAACCTTTCTCCATTTATCCGTTCAAAAACGGTCCAATTAAAATCAATGGGTGATGTAACTGTATTAAGTGTTAATCATTCGAAAAACAATCTTGAGAAACTTGAGAAGTCGAGTGAGCAAGTAGTACTTGAAAAGAAATGGGAGGATCTTGTCAAGCAAATTGAAATAGAAAAAACTCATCTTGAAGTAATTAGTGAGGAGACCTCATTTCTTCAAGAAAACAAGAACATTGGAGGAAAGAATCAAACCTTGAACGTAGCCGACTTGAGATCAGCTACTGACTTTTATTCAAAACGATTGACGGAGTTAAAATTAACTGGAATAGAAAGACGAGAACGATTAACCAAACTTCTACTAAGTAAAAAAGAAATTGAAGAACAAATTAAAAATATTAGTAGTACAGACAAATTTGTGAAAGGTGAGATTCATGTCAAAATTGAAGCAAAAGCAGCCACACAATCAAATTTGGTTTTAACCTATTTGGTTAATAATGCAGGTTGGAATCCATCATATGATATCAGGGCTAAAAATGTAAATGAACCAATTGATTTACTATACAAGGCGAATGTGAGGCAGGACACCAAGGTTGATTGGAATAACGTTAAACTCACCTTTTCTTCGGTAGACCCAAGCACTTCAGGAATTGCTCCTGAATTAAAAACATATTTTCTCGACTACTATTCCGTTCCACCAACATATGGTAAAACG
The DNA here is from genome assembly GCF_051011215.1 of Lutimonas sp. Classification (NCBI taxonomy): domain Bacteria; kingdom Pseudomonadati; phylum Bacteroidota; class Flavobacteriia; order Flavobacteriales; family Flavobacteriaceae; genus Lutimonas; species Lutimonas sp. Next base: position 598 of record NZ_JBPCUJ010000032.1, on the reverse strand, counting down.
GTGAACGAAGTTTCGGGCTTTGTTTTTGATTCAGATAAATTGCCATTACCGGGCGCAAATGTAATGGTTAAAGGAACGTCAATCGGAACACAAACTGATTTTGATGGCTACTATTCATTATCCGTGCCTGATGCAAATAGCCAACTTGAGTACTTGTTTATAGGCTATAAAACCCAAGTCAAGCCTATTACAAATGAAGTGCAAAATGTGTACTTGCTAGAAGATATTCAAACCTTAGACGAGGTTGCGGTCACTGCTTTGGGTATCACGAGAAATAAAAAATCCCTAGGATATACAAGTCAGCATAAAGATGAGGCTGAAATGGATATGTCAGAAGATGTGGAGACTGAAACCATACCTATTCAACTTGCAGAAAACCAAACCTCTGTCGAATTCACCATCGATCAACCCTATTCTGTGAAGTCTGATAATCAAAGTTTTGCCGTAGATATGAAACGATATAACCTTCCGGCATCCTATCAATATTATTGTGTGCCAAAGGTGGAGAAAGCAGCGTACCTTATCGCATCTCTTGTTGATTGGCAAAAATATAATATGCTCGAAGGTGAAGCTAACATTTTCTTTGAGAAAACCTATG
>NZ_JBPCUJ010000031.1:0-24894 GCF_051011215.1 Lutimonas sp. | reverse complement strand
ACATATAAAATCTGCTTCTCCTGCTTTTAATTCTGGGAGGATGGCATCACGAATGTCAAAAGCACTCATCTCTGGTTTTAAATCATAGGTAGCTACTTTTGGTGAAGGACAAAGTAATCTTTTCTCTCCATTGAATTCCTTTTCACGTCCTCCGGAGAAAAAGAAAGTAACATGAGGATACTTCTCAGTTTCAGCAATTCGGATCTGTTTTTTATTGTTATTTTCCAGGATTTCTCCCAGCGTCTCTGTCAGATTATCTTTTGGGTATATTACAGAAACTTTTTCATAAGAATCATCATAATTTGTCATCGTAACATAGTACAATGGCAGGGTATGCATGTCAAACTCTTCAAAATTCTCTTGAGTAAGAGCTCTTGTCAGTTGTCTTCCTCTATCGGTTCTAAAGTTGAAAAAGATAATCACATCATCGGCTTCGATGTTGCCGACAGGATCTCCTTGAGCATCTGTCATCACGATGGGTTGTATAAACTCATCGGTAACTCCCTTGTCATAACTTTTTTGAATACTTGCAGCGGCATCCGTAGATTTTTCACCTATACCGTTTACCATGACATCATAAGACAGTTTTACCCGTTCCCAGCGTTGATCTCTGTCCATCGCGTAATAACGTCCACAGATACTTGCCAGTTTACCGGTAGAACCAGCCATAGATTCTTCTATTTCCTTGGCAAAACCTAATCCTGATTTAGGATCTACATCTCTTCCATCGGTAAAGGCGTGAACAAATACGTCCTTTAAGCCATAATCATCAGCAGCATGTAAGAGCCCTTTAAGATGGTCGATATGAGAATGAACTCCTCCATCGGACAGCAGGCCTAAAAAATGAACCTTTTTACCATTTTCTTTGGCATATTTAAATGCATCCGAAACAACTTTTTCTTTGGCGATTGAACCATCTGCCACTGCATTGTTAATTTTAACAAAATCCTGATAAACAATTCTTCCTGCCCCCAGATTCATATGACCAACTTCTGAATTTCCCATTTGACCTTCAGGAAGTCCAACGTTCAAACCATCGGTCCGCAAACTTGCGTTTGGGTAATTATTAATTAATGAATCGAAATAAGGAGTCTTTGCCTTGTAAATTGCAGAAACATTGGGGTTTTGTGTTTCTCCCCATCCGTCTAATATGATTAAAATAACTTTTTTGTCCATGGCTTTTTGCGTTTGAAAAATTCAAAGGCAAAGATAGTGAACAAATAGATTTTGGGCTAGAAATAAATACAAAATAAAGCTTAAAAATCAATTGAATTCAGGGTATTCAGAATACAATATGGAAAAATTATTAGTTAGCGATTTTTAAAAGGACCTAAAACCTAATTGCTAACAAGTTTTACAATTCCGAGTTGTTCTATAGAAGCATAAATATATCCATCCGGGCCAATTTTTACGGTTCTTACCCGACCCATATCTTCCATTAATTTTTCTTCACTTATAACTTTTCCGTTTTGAAGCTTGACAAGATTTAAATATTTGAATTTAAGGGATCCAACAAGTAATTGATTTTCCCATCCAGGATAATTATCTGTTGTTATAAATGTCATTCCGCTGGGGGCGATTGACGGCACCCAATAATGCAAGGGCTGCTCCATACCTGGCAAGGAAGTGTTTTCTGTAATAACAGAATCGTTATAGTTTACTCCATAGGTAATTAAAGGCCAACCATAGTTTTTTCCTGAATGAATGATGTTTATTTCATCCCCACCTTGAGGCCCGTGTTCATGTACCCATATTTTTCCTGTTTGAGGATTCATTGCCATTCCTTGAGGATTTCTATGACCATAAGAGTACACAGCGGCCTTGGCACCCGCTGTTGAAACAAATGGATTGTCAGAGGGAATTGATCCATCGTCATTGAGTCTGTATATTTTACCTCCATCCCTTTTAACATCTTGAGGGTTATTATCTCTGTTTCCTCTGTCTCCGATGGAAAAGTACAGATATCCGTCTCTGTCAAATTCTATTCGAGACCCAAAATGCTGCCCCTTTTTAGTATTTGGCGTTGCTTTGTATATCATTTCTTTGTCAACCAATGAACCATCTACTATTTTGGCTCTCATTATGGCTGTATTCGCTCCCTCATCATCATTTTCTGTATTGGCCGAATACGAAAAATAAAGCCAGCCATTGGTGGCGTAATCAGGATGAAGTTTTAAATCCAACAGGCCTCCCTGGTTTTTGTATACGACCTCTGGAACGTTCTTTATGTTGGTTTTTTTTCCATCCTTAAAAAGGATTAAGGCACCTTCCTGCTCAGCAATGAGTATAGATCCATCTGGCAGGAATTCCAGACCCCAACCAATTTCAATACCATCAACTACCGTTTCCGCCTTATAACTGAAGTTGTTTTCGCTTGTAAATTCATTGTTCTTCTGGCATTGAATCATTGAAAATGACAAACATATAATGAGGAAGCTGATTTTTTTCATTTTGAATTCGTTTAGATTTTAAAGGTACAATTTTTTAGAAAGTATAAGAAAGATTCAGGCCGGCGAAATAATTTCTAGGTTCTCCCGGGTAATAATAGCGAGGAGGATTGTTGCCAAAACTACCAGCATTTATAAGAAGCATTGAGGCATATTTTTCATCAAAAATATTGTTCAGACCAACATACAGGTCAAGTTGAAAATGTGTCGAGATCATTTTTTTGAAACCAGTTTTTAAATTGACTATTTGATAGCTGTCTGCATAGATACTGTTGTCATCCCTTAAAGGAATTTCACCTATATACTGGTAGTTTAAATAGGTGTAAAAGCCCGTTTTGCTGTTTAAGAGCAGTTGAGAGAAGAAAGTTTTATCAGGAACACCTGTAAGGTCATTTCCGGAATAGTCATTATCTACATCTTTAAAATCATCAAAGGTATAGTGATGTAAGCTAAATGAGTTTGAATGACTTAACTGAACAGAAGGTTTGTTGATTAAGAAATAATTAAGTCCGATTTCCAGCCCTTTATGAGTTGTTTTTCCGGCATTTACTCCAATAAATTGATCATCTCCTGTCCTTCTGGCGACCAGTAAATTATCAATATCCATCAGATAGATAGCGACCTCATAACTAAAGATATTTTGTATGATTTTTCCGCGACTTCCAATTTCATAATTCCATCCGGTTTCAGGCTGAATGTCGTTATTAATCAAACCATCAGGCAACAAGGTTTCTTCCAGTTTAGGCGGAGAAAAACCATGGCTAACAGTGGCATAGATCATAGAATGTTTCCCCAGCTGATAATTTAAACCCAGCTTTGGAGACAAAATAGGGTCAAAGCCATAGTTCCCGGATTGATTTTCGTCATCATCATTAAACCGATCTTCGATTTGATAGGAAGTTTGATTTAGATTCAGACCGAAATCTACCAAAAGGTTTTTAGCCAAAGCGTATTTGGCTTCAAAAAAGAGGTTGTAATACTGTCTGTTTTCTTCGAAATTACTCAGTTCATCTCCTTGTACGCTTCCGGTGCCAGGTGGAAAATCTCTGTAAAGGTTTTCGAAAGTCTTCATGTTATTTATATCATTGAATAACTCTAATCCCAATGTCCATTGGAGTTTCTTTTGAAACAGTAGTTTTTGATTGATAAACCTTGTTCTCAATCCTAAAGACCTCGTGTTCTGCTCCAGAATATTGAATGGTCTTGCCTCGTATGAATCTAAGAGGCTCCCAAAAATACTGCTGATCTGTTGAGAATTCTCATTGAATCGATGTTGCCAGGAAAGCCCTAGTAAATATTTGTCATAATCTTCAAACCCTTTGGATTGGGCCCAGGTGAAAGCTGCTTTAGTCGGTTCATTTTGATAATCTTCTTCATTTAGAGAACTGGGTATATAGGCCTTTAGGCTTATGAAATTAGCGAGTATATGAAGATTGTTTTTCTCATTTAGGTAGTGGTTGGATGCCAAAGTTAAGGTTTGACGATCTAATTCGTTATTGTCTCTGTACCCATCACTCTTCGTATTTGAATAGCTAACTTTAGCGGCGTTTGTTTTATTGGCCAGATTCGTGTTCAACAAGAATTTTTGCAAGCCAAAAGATCCAAACGTATAGGCAGATGAAAGCGAATAACGATCAAATGTACCTTTGTCTGGAATGAGCTGAATGGTGCCGCCAAGACCTGCTCCATATAAACTGGAGGATGGACCCTTGAGAATTTCCATTCTTGCGATACCATCTAATTCAATGTCTTCTATACTTGTTTCACCTGAGCCATTTGTCAGCGGGATATCTCCATAATAAGCCCGTATCTTGCTGGTCCCAAACAAGTTTCTTGAGCCAATACCTCTAATGGTAATTCGATTGGTATTTAGCGTGCCGTTATGCATATAAACTCCCGGAACAGTATTCAATATGGGCGCAATATTAACGCCATTATTGCTTTTGATCTGCGTCGTGGGTATCACAGCTATGGAGGCTGAAATTTTTCTAAGTTCGCTTTGAAAGTTATCTGTTTTTATCACAACCTCAGAAAGGGAGAAAGGCTCTTCTTCGAGTTCAATAATTGTCAGTCCTGTAGAATTGACGGTGAATGTTTTGGGGTAATATCCTTCCTTGACGCAGGTAAACTTGCCTGATTTTGTAAGTGTAAATTCACCATACTGGTCTGTCATTTCCAGCAATCCGTTGAGACTGTCAAGAATTTGAGCGTGCTGAAGTTCCAATTTATTCTCAGCACTCAGCACTTTTCCTTGATACGTTTGACCCCAAATAGATGGAGATACTATGAATAACAGAACCGTGAAACATAAAAGATATGTCAGATTACATCTGCAAGACATCATGCTATTTTACAACTCCGTTTTTAACCCCGTTTTTATTCTCACTCAAATAGTAGACAAAACCATTGATCACAGCATAAACAACAGCCTCATTTTTTTTGAGTAAAAAAGTAGCATCTGAACCAAGCTTTACGGGTGAGTCAGGAATCGAATTACTTTTTGGGATCATTATTTTCTCTACATCAATAATATTCATTGGCATCGGAGTGAATTTGATTTCGCTTGGCATATTACTAATGCTCACAGAGGTATAACCTTGCTTTAATAAATCGGCAAAATCCAGATTTCTAAACGCTTCAAAATCATCTAGTATTTTAGGATAGGTTTCTCCCACTTTGTATTCGTAGCCTTCGGCATTTAAGGTTTCATATCCATGATGAGTTGATAAATCCCCAACATCAACGATTTTTCCAAGGTAGAAAAACTGACTGTGATCATTGTTTTCAATTTCGTAATGATTAATGCCCAGATCCACTTCGAAATCTAAACCTAAATAGGAAAATTTTAATCGTTCAATTTTAAGATCATATAGTTTCCGATCATTTCTGGGGATGGATAAATACTGATCTAATGTAGATGATTCATAGCCTTTTGTTGAGATACTTTCCAAGGCGGACAATATGCTTACGTAATTTAGTTTGCGGATAAACTGTTTTTCAGGATCATCAAACTGACCGCCTGATTCAATCAGTATGGTACTTGTACCCCATTTTTGCATGTTGTCACCAAAAGCTCTCGGTTCAAATTCGTCGGAATATCTTCCCACTTGTCCTTTGGCATATCGTTGAATGATTTTATTCATATGTGCAATAATGCGCATGGCATCACCGCGGGTTTGATTGATGTCTTTTTCAAAATTATAGGCAGGCGCCAAGAACGAAATGGTAGCAGGTTTTGCTGTTTTCTGGGCATTGTAATATTTACTTTGATCATGCAGATTGAAACCAAAATCTGCCTTCAGGCTATCTCTTGTATTTTTGAGCAATATCGATTCTGGAGATTGTAATCTTAGGGCATCTCGATTGATATCTATACCGATGGCATTTCGCCTAGAAAAAACTTCAGCACCGTCAGGATTTAGCATAGGAATCATATGTACCCGCAGGTTTTTTAAGATTGTTTTGTGTTTTTGCACGTAATTTAAAATATCAAACATGGCCATGGTGGCAGTTGACTCATCGCCATGCATCTGTGACCATAATAGCACATCAATGTCACCTTCACCTAGGCTGATCATTTTAATACTTCGACCTTGAATGGATTCTCCTAAAAGTGTAATTTCGAACTCGTTTTTAGTTTCAAGAGAATCAATTAATGGTTGAATGTCCTGGTGTTTGAATCTTCTTTTGTCCAGAGAAGCTTCTTTATAGTCTTCATAAGATGAAAATAATTGCTGATCAAGGGTTTGACGCTGAGAATAGCTCAATAAGGGCAGTAGTAACAGCAAAAGATATTTTGTCATAGTTTAGTTTTTAACAGGTATTTCTTCCCAATTCGATGTGGTGGTTGCCGCTCTCAGTCCTTCCATAAAAGTTTCTCCGGGATCCGTTTTTTTTGTTCGATACTTTTCGTCAATTTCGAGCCATAATGGATGCCCTTCAAATAAGGTGTATTCATAATGGCCTATGAGATAATCGATATCTGGATATTTCTTTTTGAGGTATTTGATCAGTTTAATGTTGGATTTCAATTGTTTCTTGGTCAAAGGTTTGTCTGCTGTTCCACCCACATTTTCGATGCCTATGGCACAATGGTTTAGTCCAATGACATGTCTGGCCATCGTTCTTTCCGGAAGCAACCTGTAAATACTGCCATCCTGATCAACAAGAAACTGCGCTGAGACATTTAGAGAGCTGGCACTGGTAATATCTGCTCGACTACCCGGTAAACGACTATCTTTAAATGCATTATATGATTGCTCAAGACTGGGAATTGCTGTCCAATGTACTACAATCATTTTTGGAGAAATGATAGCTTTATCTTTTTCAAGCCCGTATCGTTTTGACATGTACTCAAGACTTAATGCTTCCCGTTCCTGATCAAAAACAATCGGTTTGTCAACAATAGTAACTGACTTGCAGGAGCAAAACATACATCCTAAAAAGCAAATAAGAAGTGTGAATTTCAACATGGAGCAGAAATGATTCTTGGTCTTCGGCTAATTTAGCTAAAAATAAGGTTTATGAAATGAAATTAAAGGGCTTTTATTCCGGAAAAAGGATGGATACACTTTTACGAATAGGAGATAAAAAAAATAAGAATAGCAAATTAGGTTTTTGTTTTAGGAATTAGTTGTCCTGAGCCTTGAAATACAATGATTAATTAAGGATTGAATTGTTATTACTGTGAAAGTGACAAGGTTGATTTAAAAGGTTTGAGAATGCCTTAAAAAAATGGAGAGTTTAAATTTATATAACTTTACATAAAAAGCATTCTATGAGTAGAGATTATCTTTCAAATAGTGTGTTGGACAAACTTCCATATCACTTGCGCGATTTTATTCTGAAGCAGCCTTATGATTCTTATACTGCACAAAATCAAGCTGTTTGGAGATATGTGATGAGGAAGAATATGGATTATCTGAAGACCAAGGCTCATGAATCCTATATTCCGGGCCTGGAAAAGGCAGGAATATCTATTGAAGAAATACCTCGGATGGAGGGCATGAACAGGATATTAAAAGAAATAGGTTGGGCGGCTGTTTCGGTAGATGGTTTTATTCCACCAAATGCCTTTATGGAATTCCAGGCTTTTAATACTTTGGTGATTGCATCAGATATCCGGACCATTGAACATATTGAATATACACCGGCTCCTGATATTATCCATGAAGCGGCGGGGCATGCACCTATTATTGCCAATCCTGAGTATGCTGAATATTTGAGACGTTTCGGAGAAATTGGTTCCAAGGCGATTTCCTCAGCAAAGGATTTTGAATTATATGAGGCCATCAGGCACCTGTCAATTATTAAAGAGGATCCTTCTACAAAGAAAAATGAGATTGAAGAAGCAGCGGAACAAATAAAACACCTTTCTGAAAACATGGGAGCACCCAGTGAGATGGCGGGTATTAGAAATATGCATTGGTGGACAGTGGAGTACGGTTTGATTGGCAGTATTGATAAGCCGAAAATTTATGGTGCGGGGCTTTTATCTTCCATAGGTGAGAGCAAATGGTGCATGAGCGAGGAGGTAAAGAAATTACCTTATACGATAGCGGCCTCAAAGGTTGAATTTGATATTACTAAGCCGCAACCTCAGTTGTTTGTAACCAAAGATTTTGCACATTTGAGTTTTGTACTCGAAGAGTATGCAAATACCATGTCATTAAGAACGGGAGGCCTTCAGGGGATTAAAAAATTGATACAGTCAAATGATCTGGGAACGGTTGAATTAGGAACCGGGATACAGATTTCAGGAAAATTCACTGAGGTCATCTTTGATGATAAGAATCGCCCCATTTATTTTAAAACATCAGGACCAACTGCGCTGGCTTACAAAAATAAGGAGCTGATAGGTCATGATAAGAATTACCATAAGGATGGGTTTGGATCTCCCATAGGAAAATTAAAAGGAATTAATCTGCCTATAGAAAATATGTCTCCCACAGATTTGGAGGCCTATGGAATCTACGAAGGAAGAAAAACAAGTTTAATCTTTGATGGAGGAGTAAAAGTGGAAGGTGAGATTATTACCGGTAAAAGAAACCTGCAAGGAAAAATTATTTTGATTTCATTTAAGAACTGTACAGTGAGTCACCGTGACTCTATTTTGTTTCATCCTTCTTGGGGAATTTATGATATGGCAGTAGGAGAGACCGTCATTTCAGCATTTTCGGGAATTGCGGATCCTAATTCTTATGGACAACAATTTGAAGTTCCAAGAGAGAAAACACATAAAATAACATACAAATCAAAAGAATTGGATTTGTTTACACTTTATCAGGAGGTGCGAACAATGAGACAATCGGACAATATCGACGTCGAAAGGATAAAAAAAATATTCGGGCAGCTCGTGGAGAACTACCCGAATGACTGGTTATTGGTTCTGGAGATATTTGAGCTTTTAAAGAGAGGAACTGATAAAGCGTTTACTCAACATGTTCAATCCCATTTAAAAAATGCCTATCAAAATACTTCCATTCAGCATCTTGTTGAAGATGGAATTCGCTTGATTGAAGATTGAATGTATGCTCCTTAAATTTGAGAAACTCTCAAGGTATTTACCATCCCTTTATCATGAACCGGCATTGAAGTCAGGTTGATGACAAAGTCTCCTTTTTTGGCGTAATTTCTTTCCAATGTTATTCTGTTCAAATCTTCAACAGTTTCATCGGTACTGACCATTCTATCATAATATTGCGCTTTCACGCCCCATAAAAGGTTTAGCTGGGCTAAAATTCTAGGGTTATCGGAAAAGGCAAGAATATTCGATTTTGGTCTTCTTGCTGAAATCTGAAATGCTGTATATCCACTATTGGTTAAAGTGGTGATAGCAGCTGCCTCAATTTCATCAGCCAGTTTTGCGGCATTGCTACAAACTGCTTTAGAAATATATCTCTCATTGATGCAATTCACACCTTGAACATATCCTTCGATCAACTCAGAATCTTCAACACTTACAATGATACTTCTCATGGCTTTGATCACGTCTGCTGGATATTCTCCCACGGATGTTTCTCCTGAAAGCATTACCGCATCAGCACCATCCATAATTGAATTGGCCACGTCATTCACTTCGGCTCTGGTAGGAATCTGGCTTGTAATCATCGACTCCATCATTTGAGTAGCAATAATTACCGGTATTCTGGCTTCCTTCGCTTTACGCACTAACATTTTCTGAATGATAGGTACTTTCTGCATTGGTATTTCAACACCTAAATCTCCCCTGGCTACCATGATACCATCACAATAAGAAGTCAGGTGATTGATATTATTAATAGCTTCAGGCTTTTCTATTTTTGCAATTATAGGAATTTTATAGCTTGACTTTTCTTTGATCAGGTCGCTAAGTTTTACCAAATCTTCTGGCGTACGCACAAATGATAAGGCCATCCAATCAACTTCTTGCTCAATGGCAAATTTGGCATCTTTAATGTCTTTTTCTGTAAGAGCAGGTAAAGAAATATTCGTATTTGGAAGGTTCACCCCTTTTTTAGATTTCAGACTTCCGCCTCTTAAAACCTTAGCGATCACGGTAGAGTCACGATCCGTATCAATTACTTCAAACAAAAGTTTTCCGTCATCGATCAGAATATTCTCCCCTTTTTCAACATCCTTCGGGAAATTCTGGTAGGTCATAAAAGCTTTCTCCTTGGTACCTGTACATTTTTCTGTAGTAAACGTAAATTCGTCACCCTCATTTAAATGCACACCATCTTCCATAACTCCAACACGAAGTTTTGGACCCTGAAGATCGGCAAGAACAGCAACATTGTAGTTGTTTTCCTTATTTAATTCACGGATATATTTGATTTTTGTTTTGACGTCTTCATAGTCAGCATGAGAAAAATTCACTCTGAATACATTGACACCTGCAATCATTAATTCCTTGATTTTCTCCTTGGTTGATACCGCTGGTCCTAAGGTGGCAACTATCTTCGTTTTTTTTCTTGTTTTCATTCTTTAAAAAATTAAATTATCCCTTGATTTCAAATCCATAGGGTCAATAGCATATGAGGCTATTATATTATTTATTTTATTGATTCTTACCAATGTCTTACTCAACGCTGTATCATCTCTTAACCCATTGATTTTTATAAAATAATCAATCCGTTTTTTTTCCGGGATCAGGTAAGAAATTTTAGTTTCTTCGGGGAATAAAATACTTCCTCCCTGACTTACGTCTTGTGTAAAAACGTGTTTGTTCGCAATTAGGGACCATGATGTGAATGCCGTTTCGTCTTCAAATTTATAAAGCGGAAAACTGCAATTCTTGAATTTAAAATCAAGATCTTCCTTAAATCTTCTCAATTGTATATCTAAATGGTCGTTTAAAAAAAAAGCCATTCTATAATCTGCAAGAATAGAATGAATACCAATCAGAGCATAGTCATGATCGTATTCAAAATCAATACAATGAATTTTTGACACTATAGTTGGATTGAGACAAATCTGTTTGCAAAAATAAAGATACTTTTGATATAACAACTTAATTTTCTACGAAATCGATTTAGAAGGCTACAAGTAGCGTAAAATAAGGAATAAATCAAGCCTCTATTTGTGCTTTTAATTTGTAGTAAGCTCGTTTGGATGCTATTTCTTCAGCCTTCTTTTTTGAGGTTGCACGACCTTTTGAAACCAAATCCTGATCTACCAGAAGTTTTACACTAAAATGTTTTAAGGTATCATTTCCGGTATCTTCGTACACATTATATTTGATTCTCTTCTTATTTTTTTGACTCCATTCGATTAAAACACTCTTATAGCTCGTGATTTTTCCTTCAAGTCTTTCTATATCAACATAGGGTTCAATAACGAATCTGTAAATAAATTTTTCAGTAAAGGCATAGCCCCTGTCTGAATGAATCGCGCCAATCAATGCCTCAAATAGATTGCCGTGTATATTATCACCAAAATTTGTGTTTGGGACCGAGCTTTTGACAAAATGAATCAGGTCTAGATCTTTTCCTAATTCATTCAGGTGCTCTCTACTCACAATTTTGGATCGCATTTGAGTGAGGTAGCCTTCATCCCCGGCAGGAATTTTTTTAAATAAGTAGTTGGCAATAACTGCCCCAAGGATCGCATCGCCTAAAAATTCTAAGCGTTCATAATTTTTAGGATTACCCTTGCTAGTCACTTTTTTTAGTGAACTGTGGGTAAATGCTTCTTTATAAAAATCAACTTTTTTCGGTTTGTAACCTAAAATCTTTTTCATCTCCATAATAAATTCTTCATCCTTGGCAGAATGAGAATTTGTTATTTTGCGAATTAGATTCATTAAGTACTAGTCTTCGAATTTCCTAAATAAGATACAAGCATTATGACCTCCGAATCCGAATGTGTTACTCATTGCCACCTTGACATCTCTTTTTTGAGCCGTATTAAACGTGAGGTTTAATTTAGGGTCAATTTGATCATCATCAGTGAAATGATTAATGGTTGGAGGTACAACACCATGGTTAATTGACAGGATAGAAGCGATGGCTTCGATAGCACCGGCGGCACCGAGCAAATGACCTGTCATAGATTTGGTCGAATTGATATTAAGGTTGTATGCATTGTCACCAAAAACACTTTGAATTGCTTTTAGTTCAGCAACATCACCTAAAGGAGTTGAGGTACCATGCATGTTAACAGCATCCACTTCTTCTGGAGAAATATCAGCATTTTTCAAGCAATTCAACATCACATTTTTAGCGCCTCTTCCTTCTGGATGTGGTGCAGTAATATGATGAGCATCAGCAGAAAGTCCGCCTCCTATTACTTCAGCATAGATTTTAGCTCCTCTTGCTTTGGCATGTTCTAATTCTTCCAGTACCAAAGCACCGGCTCCTTCACCTAGAACAAATCCGTCTCGCTCTTTATCAAAAGGACGAGAAGCAGTTTTTGGATCATCATTTCTGGTAGATAAAGCATGCATGGCGTTAAATCCGCCCATGCCCGCAATGGTTACTGCCGCTTCTGATCCTCCTGTTACTAATACATCTGCCTGACCCAATCGAATATAATTCAATGAATCAATAATAGAATTTGCAGAAGATGCACAGGCTGAAACTGTTGTAAAGTTTGGACCTTGCAGGTTATGTTTGATTGAGATTTGCCCAGGAGCAATATCTGCGATCATTTTTGGAATAAAAAATGGGTTAAAACGTGGAGAACCATCACCTCTGGCATAATTAAGCACTTCGTTCTGAAAAGTTTCGAGACCACCGATACCGGCACCCCAAATCACCCCTATTCGTGAGGTATCTTCTTTTTCCAGATCCAGGCCTGAATCAGCAATTGCCTCATCGGATACTACCATTGCGTATTGAGTGAACCTGTCCATTTTTCGAGCTTCTTTTCTGTCAAAGTGATCAGTAGCCACGAAGTTTTTCAATTCACACGCAAATTGAGTCTTGAATTTTGAAGCATCAAAATAGGTAATGGGAGCAGCACCGCTAACACCGTTCGTCAGTCCTTCCCAGTATTCTTCAACAGAATTTCCTATAGGAGTCAAAGCTCCCAAGCCTGTTACTACTACCCGTTTTAATTCCATCTTTGAAGTTTTTGTTAATAAAAACAAGAAATTACGAGCTCTTTCCCATCAGGAAAAGCTCGTAATTTTATAAGTAAAGTATAAATTTATTTAGCTTCTTCAATATAGCTAATTGCCTGACCAACAGTACCGATGTTTTCTGCTTGGTCGTCTGGAATCTGGATATCAAATTCTTTTTCAAATTCCATAATTAACTCAACTGTATCTAATGAATCCGCTCCTAAGTCGTTGGTAAAGTTAGCCTCATTAGTAACTTCATTCTCGTCCACTCCTAATTTATCAACGATAATAGCTTTAACTCTTGATGCAATGTCTGACATAATTTTTTAATTTTAAATTTAAATATTGCTGCAAAAATAATATATTTTAAGTTCTAATCGATAAAAAGTAAAAAAAATTAAACAAAACGAAAAGTATAAATACTTTCATTTTTCTTTTTCCAATTTGATTATTATGCTTTTTTTTGTTTTCATTGAATAAACCTTGAATTATGCAAAGGATCATTATTTTTGCCTCCGGCTCAGGTACAAATGCCGAAAACATTATCGATTATTTTACCAATAGCAGGGTGGCGAAGGTGACATATGTTGTTACTAACAACCCAAAGGCCGGCGTCATTGAAAGAGCAGATCGATTGGGAATCGATACGAAGCTATTTTCAAAAGCGGAGATGGCAACCACGGCTTTTCTTGAGTTTTTGAATAAAAATGCCGACTTCATAGTGTTGGCAGGATTTTTATTAAAAATACCCGATGAAATGCTGCGATTGTTTCCTGATCGTATTATAAACATACACCCCGCTCTTCTACCAAAATATGGTGGAAAGGGAATGTATGGGATGCATGTGCATAAAGCCGTCGTTGACAATATGGAATCAGAATCCGGAATAACCATTCATTATGTGAACGAAAATTACGATGAAGGAGCCGTTATTTTTCAGAAGGCAGTTGCCCTGACCACAGAAGATACACCACATGATGTGGCAGCAAAAATTCACCAACTTGAACAGGAAAACTTTCCTCAGGTAATCGAAAATTTACTCCAAACCAAATGAGGGTAAACGTTTATACAGATGGAGCCTGCAGTGGAAACCCGGGTAAAGGAGGTTATGGCATCATTATGGAATGGGTCGGTAAACCGTATGTAAAGGAATTTTCAGAAGGATTTAGACTCACGACAAACAATCGCATGGAGTTACTTGCGGTAATCGTTGCTCTCGAACAATTAAAAAAAGAAGGTGTTCAGGTGTTGGTATGTTCAGATTCTAAATATGTAATTGATGCCGTAGTGAAAGGCTGGGTTTTTAATTGGGTCAAAAAAGGTTTTAAGGACAAAAAAAATCCTGATCTGTGGAAAAGATTCTTAAAAGTCTATAAAAAACATGAGGTTAAATTTCAATGGGTTAAAGGGCATAATGACCATCCCCAAAACGAGCGTTGTGACCAATTAGCTGTTGCCGCAGCTAAATCTGAAAACCTACATATCGATAAAGAGTTTGAGCTTTCTAAAAAAGGAGCATCAGGTGAAATAAAATTCTAATTTGACAAGGCAATGATGAGAACTTCATCATTTTGATCGTACAAATACAATTCCTTTTTCACAATTTCATATCGTGCTACTTTGGGTAATAGACTCAAAAATGAATCTTCTGAACTCATATCAGGGCAAAGCTTTCTGGTTGATCCAGTTTTTTCAAATCGTATTTCCTTTCCAGATAGCTCATACGTTGAAAAATAATTATTACAACCGGCAAAACCAGCCAATCGATTATCTTCTTCGTAAAACGTCATGGTTGGTGATGAAGAAATTTGATCCAGGCCTTTTAGTTTTAGCACCGTCCATTCCTTCATAAGATCCGAAGGAACAGCAGTGGCTACTTTTGAGACTATTTCTTTTAGCATGTATTTTATAGACGAGGCATCGGCTGCAGGTTTATCCACTTTTATTTCTGTGACCAGCAACTCATAAGTATATCCGGGTTCGAAAGTGAAACCTTCTATCTGATCATAAAAATAGGTCCATTCATCTTCAGGAGATTCCTTTACCAACATACAGGTTTGAGGCCCAACCCCAACACAATCTGTAACATGGTCTGCAACGATCAGCATTTTAGACTGTAAATCACTGGTAGAAGTACAGGCAAGTGTGAAAAAAAGAATAAAATATTTCATGACTAAAAATTTAAGATAACATGTTTATGGCTCTTTCAAGAGCTGCTAAAAATAGATCAATTTCTTCTTTGGTATTGTAGAAAGAAAACGAAGCACGAATTGTGCCAGGAATTTGATAGTAGTCCATAATGGGCTGCGCACAATGATGCCCGGTTCTCACGGCAATTCCTAATTTATCAATAATGCTTCCTATGTCATAAGGATGAATCCCCTCAATATTAAATGATATAACCGCGGCTTTTTCCTTGGAGGTACCGTAAATAATGAGGTTATCGAAGGCAGTTAATTTTTCAGTAGCATAGCTGAGCAATTCATTTTCATAAGCGGCGATTGTATCGAAACCAATATTATTCATATAATCTAAGGCAACCCCGAATCCGATAACACCGGCAATGTTCGGCGTACCTGCTTCAAATTTATGAGGGAGATCAGCATAGGTAGTCTTCTCAAAACTTACTTCTCGAATCATTTCCCCTCCTCCCTGATAAGGCGGAAGTTTTTGCAGCCACTCCTCTTTTCCATAAATCATTCCTACTCCTGTAGGTCCGCAAAGTTTATGAGCAGAACATGTATAGAAATCACAATTTAACTCCTGAACATCGGGCTTTATATGCGGTGTGGCCTGCGCACCATCAATTAATATGGCAGCTCCATAGGAATGAGCTTTATCGATAATTGATTTTATAGGGTTAATTGTTCCCAAGGCATTTGATACATGATTCACAAAAACCAATTTGGTCTTTGAAGAAAGCAAGGTATCATAGGTATTCATTTCTAATTCGCCCTCAAGTGTCATTGGAATCACTTTAAGAATCGCTCCGGTCTTCTCGCATAACATTTGCCAGGGAACAATGTTTGAATGATGTTCCAGTGCCGATACAATTATTTCATCACCCTCTTTTAAGAGATATGAGAATCCATTGGCTACCATGTTGATTCCATGAGTTGTTCCTGAAGTTAAAATAATCTCATGCGACTTTTTCGCATTAAAATGCCGCTGAATTTTTATCCGGGCTTCCTCGTAAGCTTCTGTGGCTTCCTGACTTAAGGTATGCACACCACGATGGATATTGGCATTGTAATTACTATAGTAATCAACCAAAGCATCCATCATCACTTGAGGCTTTTGACTTGTTGCAGCATTGTCAAAATAAACCAATGGTTTTCCGTTTACTTCTCTTTTAAGAATTGGAAAATCCTCTCTAATTTTATTTACGTCGAACATATCTTATTTAGAATCATTCAAAATACAAATATACGACAGTATAGCGGTAAACGCTTCAAAATTAAATTGAAAATTTCTCTATTTTTGTTTGGCTCCTAAATAAACTTAATATGAAAAAATGGTTGAAGTATTTTTTGTTTTTACTCTTGGCAGGAATTGCCATTCTTGTATATATCTATTATCCCGCTTTAAATATTGTTACGGGATATTCGAGTAAAAATATGGCGTCAGGAATTTTTGTGACAGAAAGAGATCAAACATCATTGATGGAATATGACAATGGCTTCTTTCCTATTAGCCTTGCTGATTATGATGTGAACATAGAAGAGAAATCTGTGACGTCGTCTTTATTTGGCCTGATGAAACGCAAAGCGATCTATTACGAAGGTGTTGGAGCGGTATTGGTCAATAAGGATGAAGATGCACTCACCAGCGTCATAGCTCCGATTCGAGTCCAACAATCTTTAAATATGCCGTATCCTTATGGGAAACTCCAACAAAAAGATACTTTATTTGAAGAGGTAAATTATCAATATTTAGAAAGTGCCGTTGATAATGCTTTTGATAAGGAAGGAGAGCAATTAAAGCAAACCCGTTCTGTATTGGTGGTTTATAAAGATCAGATTATTGCTGAAAAATACGAAGCTGGATTCGATAAAGAATCTCTAATGCATGGATGGTCCATGACCAAAAGTTTTACCAGTACCATCTATGGTTTGTTGCAAAGGCAGCGAGGTCTTGATTTGACTGGTACAACAGGATTGGAGCAATGGAAAGCTGATGAGAGAAAGGACATTACTTATCAAAATTTATTAGAAATGAATAGTGGTCTGGAATGGGAGGAGGCTTATTTTAATATTTCGGATGTTACTAAAATGCTGTATCTGGCTGCAGATATGGGCGCCATGCAAATAGATAAACCTTTGACTGGGACCCCTGATGAGTCCTGGAACTATTCTTCAGGAACAAGTAATTTGTTGTCAGGACCTCTTTTAAGAGCACAATTCAATAGTCATCAGGAATATCTCGATTTCTGGTATACGGAGCTTCTGGATAAAATCGGAATGCATTCTGCTGTAGTTGAAGTAGATCAGGTTGGAAATTATGTTGGATCTTCTTACGCCTGGGCCACCACCAGAGACTGGGCGAAATTTGGTTTACTGTATTTACATGAAGGGAATTGGAACGGAGAACAGGTTTTGGATAGTTCATTTGTAAAATATGTAGCAACTCCTACAAATAGTTCAGAAGGAAGGTATGGAGCACAATTTTGGTTGAATGCAGGTGCTTATTTCCCGGATGTCCCGGCAGACATGTACTACTGCAGTGGCTTTAAGGGGCAGTATGTGTTTATTTTCCCCAGTCAGAACCTGATTGTTGTCAGGACCGGTCTTACCGGAGATCCAACCTTTAATGTCAATGAATTTTTAAAAGAAATCATCGCGAGTATTTCATGAACCCATGCCTAAAACGAAATTAAATCTGAGTCGGGTTGAAAGGGTTAAGAATATTTCTAAAGCGGACTTTTTTAATCATTATGTCAAACCTCAAAAACCATTGGTGATTGAGGAAATGGTGAATCATTGGCCTGCCACTCAAAACTGGAATTTTGATTATTTCAAAGAGAAGGTAGGAGATAAGATCGTACCACTTTATGACGACCGTCCAGTGGACCACAGGGATGGGTTTAATCAACCACACAGAAAGATGCGCATGAGTGACTATCTGGATTTACTGCAAAAAGAACCGACCAGATATCGAATCTTTTTATACAATGTACTCAAAGAAACTCCTGAACTGCAAAATGATTTTGACTTTCCTGATATAGGACTGCGTTTAATGAAATCTCTGCCCATGCTTTTCTTTGGAGGTCGGGACTCCTTTACTTTTATGCATCATGATATTGATTTGGCAAACATTCTTCATTTTCATTTTCAGGGTAAAAAAGAGTGTATTCTTTTTCCTTATAAGGAAAAGAGGTATTTATATAAAGTACCTCATTCTTTAATTACACATGAATCCATTAATTTCTCCGATCCGAATTTTGATGAATGGCCGGCACTTAAAAAAGCCAAAGGGTTTAAAGCTAATTTAGAGCATGGAAATGTATTGTATATGCCAGAAGGTTATTGGCATCATATGCGCTATATAAGTCCGGGCTTTTCGATGAGTATGCGTTCGATAGCCAGAAATCCTAAAAACCTTTCGCAGGCATTGTACAATGTTTTTATTATGAGAAACATAGACAATATCATGCGGAGGATGAAGGGTCAAAAATGGATTGATACAAAGAATCAAAAGGCCATAGAGCAAACGAACGCAAGGCTTATCTAAAAACCTACAGGTCCATTCCGAGTTCTACATCAAGTTTTTGCGCCAGAATCTTGTTAATTCGGGGTTTTAAACCTGGAATTTTAATTTTTTCGACCACATCATTACAAAAAGCAAAAAGCATCAACGCCTTAGCTTCTTTTTTAGGAATTCCTCTCGATTGCAGGTAAAATAAAGCACTGCTGTCAAGCTGCCCAATGGTGCAGCCATGTGAGCACCTCACATCATCTGCGAAAATTTCCAGCTGCGGCTTTGCATTAATGCTTGCTTTATCTCCAATTAGAATGTTATCATTTTGCTGATAAGCATTGGTTTTTTGCGCCAGTTTATCTACAATTACTTTTCCATTGAACACACCTGTAGCGCTGTCATCGTAAATTCCTTTATACAATTCATGACTTTCGCAATTTTCCTGCTTATGATGCACCAGTGTATGGTTGTCGACGTGTTGCTTTTCACCAATTACTGAAATTCCATTTAGGTTCGAAGTAATATGTTCCCCTTCCTGATGAAATTCAAGATTATTTCTTGTTATTTTACCTCCAAAAGAATAGGTGTTTATTGAAACAATACTATTATCTTTTTGTTGTACATATACATTGTCAATCAATGAAGAAGTCTTTCTGTCATTTTGAATTTTGTACATATCAACGATGGCTCTTTTATGGGCAAACACCTCTGTAACAGCATTTGTTAACACTGAATTATCACTCAGACTCTGATGTCTTTCATAAATTTGCACATGTGAATTTTCGCCCACCACAATCAAATTTCTAGGTTGCAGCATGATTTCTTTTTCATTTCCTGTAGAAAAATGAAGGATCTGAATTGGTTTTGGCAACACCACATTTTTAGGAATATTTATAAATACTCCTTCTTTGGAAAAAGCAGTATTCAATGAGGTAAGACTATCATTTTTAGCAGCAACAGTTCCAAAATAATGGTCAACAACCATTTTGTATTTTGGTTGTTTAATAGCAGAGGACAGAATACAGATGTCTACACCTTCATGTGTTGTGTCAGATAAAAAAGAACTGTATGCCCCATCGATAAAAACAATTTTATACGATTCGATTTCATGCAGGAAATACTGTTTTACTTCTTTAAATTCAACCGTCGCATCTCCTTTCGGAAAAACACTATAATCATTGTTAATTAAGCTCTTCAAAGAAGTGTATTTCCATTCCTCGTTTTTTCTGTCAGGAAATCCTTCTTTTTCAAATTGTTCAATTGCCTCAGTTCTGAGACCGTGAATTTTCGAATCCAGATCAACATTGCCTCTGTTCTCAAAGGCCATAAAAGAGGTTACTAATTTTTCTTTTAAATCCATATCAATATCCCTATTTCAACCAATCGTATCCTTTATCTTCCAGCTCATGGGCCAATTCCTTACCTCCTGATTTTACAATTCTTCCATTGTGTAATACATGAACATAATCGGGAACGATATAATCTAAAAGACGCTGGTAATGTGTAATTA
The DNA here is from genome assembly GCF_051011215.1 of Lutimonas sp. Lineage (NCBI taxonomy): Bacteria > Pseudomonadati > Bacteroidota > Flavobacteriia > Flavobacteriales > Flavobacteriaceae > Lutimonas > Lutimonas sp. Next base: position 4,697 of record NZ_JBPCUJ010000031.1, on the reverse strand, counting down.
CAATCACTGCATTGTCTTCACTTTTCAATTTATTTACACCGTTGGCAACTATTTTCAGAGCGTCAATATCTAAACCTGAATCTGTCTCATCAAGTATTGCCAGACTTGGCTCTAACATAGCCATTTGAAAAATTTCGTTACGCTTTTTTTCACCTCCTGAAAAACCTTCATTTAAAGATCTGGAAAGGAATTTTCTATCCATTTCTAAAAGCTCAGATTTTTCTCGGATCTTTTTCAACATATCCTTTGCCGGCAAATCTTCAAGTCCCTGTGCTTTTCTTTTGGCGTTGATCGCAGTCTTCACAAAATTGGTAGTCGTTACGCCAGGAATTTCAACAGGATACTGAAAAGACATAAAGATTCCTTTATGTGCTCTTTCGTCTGGCGCTAATTCAAGAATGCTTTCATCTTGAAATTGAATATCACCATCCATAACTTCATAGGTTTCATTACCTGCAATAACCGAAGAAAGTGTACTTTTTCCTGAACCATTTGGTCCCATGATCGCATGAACTTCTCCAGGGTTGATTTCTAAATCAATCCCTCTTAAGATTTCTTTATCTTCTATACCTGCGTGTAGATTATTTATTTTAAGCATTGTTCTATTTTTTGCGAAATCCGGTATTTTTTCACCGGTTCTCTATATGTTTAATTCGTTTTATCTAATTAAATGTCATGAAATGATTTATCCGACGGATCCTTCAAGGGATATCTCTAATAATTTCTGAGCCTCTACAGCAAATTCCATAGGAAGTTTGTTGAGCACCTCTTTACTAAAACCATTTACAATCAAAGCAATGGCCTTTTCAGTATCGATTCCTCTTTGATTACAGTAAAATAGTTGATCTTCCCCAATTTTACTTGTAGTTGCCTCATGTTCTATTTGAGCTGATTTGTTTTTGGCCTCGATATAAGGAAAGGTATGTGCACCACATTTATTCCCCATTAACAAGGAGTCACATTGAGAAAAATTTCGAGCATTTTCGGCTCTGGAACCTACTTGTACAAGGCCTCGGTATGAGTTCTGAGATTTCCCTGCTGAGATTCCCTTTGAAATAATGGTACTTTTTGTGTTTTTCCCCAGGTGGATCATTTTTGTTCCTGTATCAGCCTGTTGAAAATGATTGGTAACTGCAATAGAGTAAAATTCACCTACTGAATTGTTCCCTTTTAAAACACAACTTGGATATTTCCAGGTAACGGCACTGCCTGTTTCAACCTGTGTCCATGAAATTTTTGAGTTGTTATGGCAAATACCTCTTTTGGTTACAAAATTATAAACACCACCTTTACCTTCAGCATCTCCAGGAAACCAGTTTTGAACGGTTGAATACTTTATTTCAGCATCATCTAAGGCAATTAGTTCTACAACAGCCGCATGTAATTGATTTTCATCTCTGGCAGGGGCGGTACATCCTTCTAAATAACTTACGTAACTTCCTTCATCAGCAATAACCAAGGTTCTTTCGAACTGACCAGTCCCTCCTTCATTAATTCTAAAATAAGTTGACAATTCCATAGGACATTTCACACCTTTTGGGATATAACAAAAAGAACCATCCGTAAAAACAGCAGAATTCAATGCCGCATAAAAATTATCCGTTTTTGGTACAATACTTCCTATGTATTTCTTAACCAATTCGGGATGGTCCTGAATGGCTTCACTTATAGGACAGAAAATGATACCTTTTTCAGCCAGTGTTTCTTTAAAGGTGGTGGCCACCGATACGGAATCAATCACAATGTCCATAGCGACTCCTGAAAGTCTTTTCTGTTCATCAATAGAAATTCCCAGCTTATTAAAGGTTTTTAATAATTCAGGGTCCACTTCGTCTAAACTTTCCAGTTCCTTTTTAGGTTTGGGGGCAGAATAGTAGCTGATTCCTTGAAAATCAGGTTTTTCATAATTGACATTCGCCCAATCAGGTTCTGTCATGTTCTTCCAAACTTCAAAGGCTTCCAATCGCCAGTCCGTCATCCATTGGGGTTCGTTCTTCTTCTTGGAAATAGCCACAATGATATCTTCATTCAGCCCTTTTGGAAAAGTTTCAGATTCAATATCAGTGTAGAAACCATATTCGTACTCTTTGGTTTCGAGTTCTTTTTTCAAATCATCCTCGGTGTACTTACTCATAATCTCAGATTAATAAATTATATTATAGTGAGAAGCTTTCGCCACAACCACAGGTTCTATTTGCATTTGGATTTTTAAAGACAAATCCGGTTCCATTCAGGCCTCCGGAATAGTCAAGCTCAGTTCCTACGAGGTATAAGAAGCTTTTTTTATCAACAATAATTTTGATATTATTATTCTCAAATATTTTATCGTTCTCCTTTTCTTCATTATCAAAACTAAGATCATAAGACAAACCAGAGCAGCCTCCGCTTTTTACACCTACTCTTATGAAATCTTTTGAAGCGTCATATCCATCCTCGCTCATTAATTCAATGGCCTTCATTTTGGCCTTTTCAGATACTTGTATCATAACAAATTAGATTCATTCTAAATAATTGCAAAGATATGCTAAAATCTAGACGTGGAAAATTTTCAAAAAAAAAAGTGACCCTTTAACACAATAAAAAAAATTTTTCTGCAACAGGAAAAAGACGCAATAAAGAATATTTGGCAGCGTTTCGCTATTAACAATTTTCTCGAGTTATTAACATCTTCTTAACAAGGATGAACTCTTCTTATAAGGCTAATGATAATATCCTCGAGATAAGTTGTTGATATACAAACAATAACAAAAGACATAGGATATGAAAACCGACCCCTCCCGAATCGGTAACATTGAAAAATCGAAAAATAATCCCCTGATTTCACAAGATGAATTTGTGTTATCAGGCTTTACGTATACCAAATTCTTTAACAACAACGATACTAATCGGATGAATAATTTAACAATTAACAACAAAAGAAAAGTAGATTTCCTTAGACTTAGATCCTCTAAGAAATCATATTATTCTTCTCAAGGCCTTCGAATCTTACTGATTTTGGGTCTATTTCTCTTTTCCATAAGTGTTTTTGCACAGAATGATGGAGATTACAGATCAAGGCAAGATGGAGATTGGAATAATGTAAACACATGGAGTATATATGATTCATCACAACCTTCAGGAAGTGAATGGCAAAATGCAACTACTTATCCAGGTCAAACCGCGGGAGCTTATGATGTTTATATAGTAGGCGGTAATGACATTTTACTTAATATTTCAGTAACGAATAGTATTGGATCATTAACGATTGGAGATGATAATGGATTACTGGAGTCTAAAGAAGAGGTTCTTGAGATTCCTGCAGATAGATATTTGAATACAAATAATGTAACCATAGAGAAAGATGGTTTTATCGATTGGATAGGTGGTGGAAAACAGAATCATATTTTATCATTTCCATCTCCTTTTATTTTGATTATTGAAGATGGTGGACTTTTGGATACAGATGATGAAGATCCAAATTGTAGTGCGGGAAGAAGAATTAATATTGGGGGTGTTGACATTGCAATTTGCAATGAAAATAGTAATGCTGCTGATATGACTTTTGATGAAATCATCAATGACGGGGGATATACAACACCAGTACTAAGTTCTGATTTAAGGCTTGAAAAAAATATTGATAATTCATTTGCTTTTCCAGGCGCGAATACGTTCTTTACCATTGAAATATTTAATGATGGGCCAGATACATCGGTTGGAGTAAAAGTAGAAGACTTATTACCATCAGGTTATTCTTGGGTAAGCGATACTGGCGCAGGAGCTTATGTTCCTGGTACTGGTATTTGGACCGTTCCAGACATGGCTAGTGGTAGCTCGGAGACTTTGATAATAAATGTTTTTGTGGAGTTTAGTTTATCTCCAGCTTCATATTATATAAATAGTGCTGAAGTATTTGAGTCATATAATTCTGACCCAGATTCAACGCCAAATAATGGAATTTCTTCTGAGGATGATCAAGATGAAGCAGGAGCTGCTCTTGTTTTTTACGATTTAGGTATTAGCAAATCTGTTAATGACAGTAACCCATGTATAGGTGAGAATGTTGAATTTACATTAGTAGTTGATCACCAAGCAGCATTCAGTGTTGGTACAGCCGCTGGGGTAGAAGTTACAGATGTTTTGCCTGCAGGATTTACTTATGTGAGTGATGATTCTGGAAATTACACACCAGGAACTGGAGTTTGGTTATTATCAAATTTGGAACCAGGTGCAAGTCAAACGCTTAATATTGTTGCGACAGCAACTACGGCAGGTAATTATACAAATACAGCAACTATTACTGATTCTGATGGGTTTAATTATAATTCAGGAAATAATAGTGATGATGTTGCTATTACTATTGGAACTTCTCCAAATGCAGATGCAGGAGCAACAGCAGAACTTAATTGCTTAGTTACAAGTTTAAATCTAGCGGGAACCAGCAGTACTCCTGGAGCTACTTTTGCATGGACAACAACAGGAACAGGAAACATAGTAAGTGGAGCTAATACAGCTACGCCTTTAGTAGATGGTCCTGGAACATATACTTTGACGGTAACTGATCCTGGTTCAGGATGTATAGCTATTGATACAGTTATAGTAACATTTCTTGCGGATACGATTAACCCAACAGCGAGCAACCCAGCACCGATTGATGTGCAGTGTGCTGCTGATGTACCAGCTGCCGATATTACAGTAGTAACTGATGAGGCAGACAACTG
>NZ_JBPCUJ010000030.1:0-4132 GCF_051011215.1 Lutimonas sp. | reverse complement strand
AGATTAAACTGCAAATAAAGCAGCAAATCCAATACCTTCAATAAGCGCCGCTGCAATCAACATCGCTGTTTGAATTTTACCAGTAGCTTCAGGTTGACGAGCAATAGCGTCCATCGCTGAACCACCAATTCTACCGATACCGATACCGGCACCAATTACAACCAATCCTGCACCTACAATAGCTGGAATTTCCATAATATATATATAATTAAAAATTAAACATTCATTTTAATGAGCTTCATCATGCTCTTCCACTGCAAAGCCGAAATAAAGGGCAGATAGCATAGTGAAAATATAAGCCTGTAATAAAGCAACTAATAACTCGATCATTGAAATAGCAAAAGAAAGTACAAATGACAAACTACTACCAATCCAATTTCTGAATACAAAAATCAAACCTACCAAACTCATCAATACGATGTGCCCTGCCATAATATTCGCATACAAACGAATCATCAGTGCAAAAGGCTTGATAAATACTCCTAACAATTCAATAGGAGCCAATATTATTTTCATTGGAACAGGTACTCCCGGCATCCAGAAGATATGTTTCCAGTAATTTTTATTTCCTGAGAACTGAGTGATAAGGAACGTCAATAGCGCCAATGCAAAAGTCACTGCGATATTTCCTGTCACGTTAATTCCAAGAGGTGTTAAACCGAAAAGGTTTAAGAACCAAACAAAGAAAAATACGGTAAGTAAAAAACTCATGTATTTTTTGTAATGATTTTCTCCAATGTTAGGAATCGCGATTTCATCTCTGATATAAACCACAATCGGTTCGAAAAACCTTCCTGGGCCCCTGGCGATTGGTCCTTTTCCAAATGACCTCGCAAGGCCGATAAAAAGAAGCAACATAAGAACACTTGTCACCATAATCATCAAAACACTTTTAGTGATAGAAAAATCCAAAGGTTTTGCATTCGTAGGGTGGTGGTGATCGTCAAAAGCTAAGGTGCCTTCAGCATCCGTCTTGTAAATTTTGTTATGGTATAATTTGTAAAAATTACCATTACTTTCAGCAACCGTTTCACCGTGATGGAACTTAGATGAAGAAAATACATGCAATCCTTCATCAATAAGAATTACAGGAAGAGAAAAACCGTAATGTATGTTTTTTTCTGTATCACTGAAAAAGATAAAATCATAAGAATCTTTGATGTGATGGTCAATACTCTCCTTGATTTCTGTTTTTATATCTCTTTCCTCTTTACTTCCTTCATGCTCTTCATGCTGGGCATTTAGGTTTAAGCTAAAAACTAAAACTGTGATTGTAAGGAATTTTACTAAAAACTTACTTTGCATCTTTGACAAATTATATTGGCTAAAAAAATCGGTGCAAATGTAATATATTTATTTGGATAGATTATAAATAAAATCTTATTTTTTTAGAAATTCGATCACGCCTAAAGTTTCAAAAATGAGACTGATCAGATACGGTATAAAAAAGGCTGCAAATTCAAGAGAGTCAAGCCCTCCATCCAATTTATAATATGGATAGAAGAAGAGGAAAAAAAAGAGAAATTTTACAAAGCTGCCACCCATGTACAGAAAGCCTAATTGCTCCGACATTTTGGTCTTTAGAAGGAATAAGGTGAGGTATATGCCAATAGCAAGAAAATAGTTAACCGCATAAGCGGCGATGATCCTGTTGTCAAAAAGAGGTAGTTCGAAATAGTTTAAGATAAAAACATGGCCCGCGAAAACCAATGTCAAAACCAATAATAGGGTGAATGAAAATTTTGAAATTGAATTCATTTTTGCTTATTCCTCCAAGTTTTTAAGCTGACGTAAAAGACTGTAAAAAGACAAGGCGATTCCTAAAAGCGTCAATACAATCGTATAGATATTGCTATCGCCATAGGTTGCATCCAGCCATTTGCCTAATTGGGCCGCAAGATAAATGGTAATCCCCATTTGCAAGCCTATCCCAGTAAGTACAATATATCTGTTAAGCCGTTTTTTTGGTTTTTTCTGTACCATTTTGGATTACTTTAACCGCACTTTTCATGGCACAGGTTGCATTAAATACAGCTCCTGGTTCTACAGACAATTTACCCATAACTACGTCACCGCTGATGTCAGCTGTACTTTTTAAAGAGAGTACCTGATCAACAATCAGTTTGCCGGAGAAGGTACCTTCAATATCTGCGTTGGTACAGTCAATTGTTCCGGATACGTTGCCGTCTTTACCGATAACTACGCGTCCACTGGTTTGAATAGTGCCTTCGATTTTCCCATCTACTCTGAAGTCTCCATCCGATTTAATATCTCCAACAAGTGAAGAGTTTCTGGCGATAATGTTACGTTCTCCAACTGGATTTGGGCTTTCTTTTTTTTCGTTGAACATAATTTTATAGTTTTAGTTTTGTTGTGATGCTTCTTTTAATTCTGAAAATTTTGCAATTGCCTCTTCGGCATAATCACTTTCTTCAGTGTTCGGATAATTTAAAATAATCTCATTTAATTTATCCATAAACTCAGCTTCTCCTTTTGTTTTATAAAGCAGATAAGCTTTTAATAATTCAAATTTGGCTTCTATTTCAAGGCCTTTGAATTTTTCGAGTCCGTCATTAACAGTTCTAAGGGAGTATTCAAAATCTTCTTCTTCATAGCACACGAAGGCAATTTTGTATAAATATTCCGGGCCGCTATCATTATTACTGTTCTCTAAAACATTTTTAGGGTTTTTTATGATTTCAGCATAACGCGATCCTGGATAATTAGTAACGATATCATCCCTGTATTTATTGCTCTGATCGATGTTAAAATACTCATAGGTTTTATAGAGATGGTATTTTACAGGCAGAATTAAATTTTCTTTCGGATCATTTTCAAGAAACTTTTCAAAATCAACCGCCGCTATTTCATATTCCTTGAACTGTTCCTTATAGATGAGGCCAAGGTTGTAATAGGCGTCATTTCTTTTTTTATTGATACTGTCCAGAACAAGGTCGCTTTTTGGAATTTGCTCCTTGTAATAGGCGATATTGAAGAGTAAACTTGTGTCAATTTCAACTTTGTTTTCAGTGACCTCCACATCGGAGTTCAATCCAACATTTTCGGCGATCAACCAGAAATCACCGGGGCTTCTGCTGCCATACTTATTTATAAATTGTTGCTTCCCGAATCCAACAAGCTGGGCATTGTAAAAATAAAATTTACCGCTGTCGTCATAATTATTTGTATTTAAAGCCATATCTCCCATACCCATGTTACCACCAAATTGTTCCCTGGCAATTTGTTCTGCTTCATATTGTAGCTTGAGCTGATTGACATATTCTTTAAAATAAATATTTTGTTCCTCATCAGACATATTGGCCAAGGTCAGTATACTATCACTTTTTCTGGCGATATTTTCATAATAAATTACATCATTCAGGCTTTCTCTTTTACGAATGATCTTACGAATTCTCTTAGTGTTCTGGTCAATAGGAATAGATAAAACGCTGTCATAATAGGCACCTGCCATTTCAAAACTCGTTTTGTCAAAATAGAAATCTCCCAGACTTTCGTAGGAGAGACTTTTCTGATATGGTTTTTTCGTGTTGTTTATTACGGACAATTCAAAAAGTCCTCTGGCTTGTTCGTCATATCCATTGGCCAATGAAATCACACCCGCCTGATAATAGAGTTCGTCTAAATAGGGTCGGTTGTCTCTGTTTTTTATGAGATCCTGCAATGTGTATGCTATGATACTTGAGCTATCAGCTTCAGAATAGTTTTTTGCCCTTTCTATCGAGGCATGAACTTTATATTTCTGAGGAATTTTTTTCATATAACTCAGAGATTCAAATATCATATTTGAAGAATCTATCTTTTCCTGCTCTCTGTAAATTTGACCGAGAATAAATAAATTACGCGCACCCTGATTCAAATCAGTCAAATAGTAGGTAGCTTTTTTAAGATGATCCACCACCAGATGTGTACTGTCTATCTGTGTATAGGCCATGGCCAACGCAGTATGTGCCTTTTCGTATTCTTCATCTGTTAGACTGACATTTCTTAAAACAGATTCCAGGGTCTCGATCGCAAGCTTTTCATTTTGAATTCGAATATGCGCTTTGGCCTTCCAGATCTTGGTTTCACGATAGAGGTTGGCGTTTGGGTAGTTTTCTATACCAAAGGTAAA
>NZ_JBPCUJ010000029.1:0-31040 GCF_051011215.1 Lutimonas sp. | reverse complement strand
TGTACAGGATACGGGAGTACCAGCACCGGTGGTTACGAACTTACCTGATGTAACAGGAGAGTGTAGTGTAACAGTGGCAACTGTTCCAACAGCAACAGATGGTTGTGCAGGAGTTATCATTAATGGTACAACTTCCGACCCAACGACTTATACAGCAATAGGAACATATACAATTACCTGGACGTATACAGGATCTAATACAAATATAACTACGCAGACGCAGACAGTAATCGTTACAGATACAACGGCGCCAGTTGCAGACAATGCAACATTGGCTGATGTGATTGCACAATGTGAGGTAACAGTTTTAACTGCGCCAACGGCTACAGATAACTGTGGTGGATTAGTAACAGTTACTAATGATGCTGTTTTGCCAATTTCTGGAAGCACATTGGTTACTTGGACCTATACAGATGCACAGGGTAATACAAGCACTCAGACGCAGAATATAGTTATTAATGATACAACAGCACCAGTTGCAGATACAGCTACTTTAGCTGATGTTATTGCACAGTGTGAGGTAACAGCTTTAACTGCGCCTACTGCTACAGATAACTGTGGTGGTGCGGTAACAGTTACTAGTGATGCTGCTTTACCTATCAATACACAAGGAACAACAGTAGTTACTTGGACCTATGAAGATGCACAGGGTAATGCAAGTACTCAGGCTCAGAATGTAGTTATTACAGATACAACTGCGCCATTAGCAGATACTGCTACTTTGGCTGATGTAATTGCACAGTGTGAGGTAACAGCTTTAACAGCACCAACAGCTACAGATAACTGTGGTGGATTGGTAACAATTACAAATGATGCTGTATTACCAATCACAGCTCAGGGAACAACAGTAGTTACCTGGACCTATGAAGATGCACAGGGTAATTCAAGTACGCAGGCGCAAAATGTGATTATCGATTACTTAGATGCACCTGTTAGTGCAGGAGATCAGGTAATATGTGAGGGTGATGTTATTCCTACATTGGTTGTTTCGGTGAATGCAGGTGAAACAGTTGATTGGTACGATGCTGCCATTGGAGGAAACTTAGTATTATCTGATAATACAGATTATACACCATCAACAGCAGGAACCTATTATGCAGAAACAAGAAGCGAAACAAGTGTATGTGTTAGTCCAAGCAGAACGGCAGTTATTCTAACAGAGAATGCATTACCAACTATTGATAACGTTGTTGCAAACGACCCAACTTTAATTTCCTGTCCTGCCTTGGATAATGGAAGTATCGTGATCACAGCAACAGGATCAAATTTAGAATATAGTATAGACAACGGAACTAGTTTCCAGTCGTCAAACACTTTCTCAGGCTTGGTTGATGGAAATTATGAGGTAGTTGTGAGAGATGCAATCTCTACATGTTCTATTGCATATGGAACTACTTTAACATTAACAGCACCTAATTGTGTAGCTGAGATAGTTGTTAGCATTACACAAGACAGTGGACCATCTAGTGCGAATGCCATTGGACAGGATTTAGGCTATACCGTGGTTATAGAAAATTCAGGAACACTTGATGTTAACGGTCTTAATATTGTAAACACACAACCAGATGGTACTTTAGGAACATTGGTTGGGCCAATTGGAGACGCAGGAACTCCGGGAGTAATTGACATAGGAGAAACGTGGACGTATACTGTGGTTTATACGACGAGTCTGGTTGATTTCCAAAATGGTATTGATTTAGTGAATGCTATTTCAGTTACTTCGGTTGAAATTTTAACACCGGAAGTGGATGAGGCAGTAACAGAATTGATCGTATCAGATCTTAGTTTGACCAAAACGATTGACAATGCAAATCCAGTTGTTGGAACAGATATTGTTTTCACAATAGTTGTGGCTAATGATGGTAAAAGTGATGTAACAGGAGTACAAGTGACGGATCTGTTACCTTCTGGATATACATATGTAGGCGATGATGCAGCTGGAGATTATAATTCTGTAACTGGAATTTGGAATGCTGGTTCTATTTTGAATGGAGCAAACACAAGTTTAAATATTACCGCGACAGTTAATGCTGCGGGTGACTATACGAATGTTGCAGAAATTACAGCTTCTGACAATTTAGATTCAGATTCATTTGTAAACAATGGGGATATTTCTGAAGATGATCAGGATGATGCAGACACAACACCGCAGGCGTCTTCTGACCTTAGTTTGACGAAAGTTGTAGACAATGCTTCACCAAATGTAGGAGCTGATGTAACCTTTACGATTACTGTGGCTAATAATGGTCCTAGTGATGCGACAGGAATTCAAGTAGTTGATATGTTGCCAACTGGTTATGCATATGTAAGCGATGATGCAGCTGGAGCTTATGTTTCCGGAACGGGAGTTTGGACAGTAGGAAATGTGAATAATGCTTCAAGTGCGACCTTAACTATTGTAGCTACCGTGAATGTGACCGGAGACTATAATAATATAGCCGAAATCACGGCTGCCGATAATATTGATAATGATTCAACACCTGGAAATGGTGATATAACTGAAGATGATATGGACAATGCTGTTATTGTACCGAATCCTGTTTCAGACATAGAATTGACTTTAGATGTAGACAATGCAAGTCCTTTAGTTGGAGACAATGTAGTATTTACTGTTACAATAACTAATAATGGACCAAGCGTTGCCACCGGAATTGAAATTACGGATGTATTACCATCAGGTTATACCTATGTGAGTGACGATGTTGCGGGTAATTATGTTTCAGCTTCTGGATTATGGACTGTAGGGTCAATCAATGCAGCTGGGAACAGTGTACTTAATATAACAGCGACTGTAAATGCCACAGGAGATTATAACAATATTGCTGAAGTTACAGCATCAGTTAATCTGGACCCTGATTCTACGCCTAATAATGGTGATTTGACAGAGGATGACATGGATGAAATAACAACGACACCAATTGCTGTGTCAGATATTTCTTTGACTAAAACCGTTGACAATGCTACTCCATTTGTTGCCAGTAATGTAGTGTTTACGATTGTTGTAGACAACCAAGGACCAAGTGAAGCGACAGGTATTATCGTTACGGATATATTAACCGATGGATATACCTATGTGAGTGATGATAGTTCAAATGCGTATGATGCATTAACAGGAATTTGGAATGTGGGAACAATCGCGGCTGGAGCATCCGGTACGATCAATATTACTGCAACAGTGAATGTGTCCGGTGATTACAGTAATACTGCTGAAGTGACAAGTGCTGATAATCTGGATCCTGATTCCACGCCGAATAACGGTGATGTGACTGAGGATGATATGGATAATGTGATTACCAACCCAATACCGGTATCAGATATGGAAATTAATATGACTGTTGATACGATGACACCCTATGTAGGAGGAGAAGTTGTATTTACCATTGAAGTGTCTAATATAGGTCCTAGTCCTGCAACAGGAATAGAGGTAATTGACTTATTGCCAAGCGGATATGCTTATGTGAGTGATGATTCGGGAAATTATTCAGATGCAACAGGGATCTGGACTGCCGGAGATATAGCAGCTGGTGCCATGAGTACAATCAATATAACAGCTTCTGTGAATCCAACTGGAAATTATACAAATATCGCTGAAGTTTTTGCAGCTGATAATGTGGATCCTGATTCAACTCCGAACAATGGTATTGCAGGTGAAGATGATCAGTTCGAGATCACAACAACTCCAATTCCGGTGGCTGATGTGAGTTTAGTGAAGACTGTGAATGATATGAATCCAACAACAGGTGATACAGTGACCTTTACACTTTCAATCACTAATGATGGGCCTAGCACGGCAACAGGTGTTGCAGTTGAAGAAATTGTGCCTGACGGATTTGGAAATATTAGTCCAATTAGTGCAGGATCATCACTAAATGGTTCAACAATTGGATGGAGCGGATTAACGATTAGCAGTGGGGCAACAGTAGTACTTGAGTATAGTGCTGAAGTGTTGACTACTGGGACCTATATCAATCAGGCAGAAATCATTGCTTCTGATGTGATCGATTTTGATAGTGAGCCAAGTGTAAGCTTCGATACTGATGATTATGCTGATGGTGAGGCTGATGATGATGAGAGTATTATAGATGATATGGTGATTAATTTCTTGCCGACTGCTGTTGATGATGATGTAATTGTAGTAGAGAATACGATTGAGAATGGCATTATGGTGCTTATCGACAACGGAAACGGAGCGGATGATTTTGGTGGTGACGGTCCAGGAACTGTACCGGTTGTTATTGCTACCACGCCGTCCAATGGAGTGGCTACTGTAAATGATAATGGAAGTCCGGACAATCCAACGGATGACTATATTATGTATACACCAAATACTGACTTTGTAGGATTTGATTCATTCACATATACTATTGAGGATGGTCAGGGGTTGATCGGCTCTGTGAATGGTGATAGATCAACTGCAACAGTGACTATTGAGGTTCTTGTTGACACGGATGGAGATATGGTTGGAGATATCTATGATATTGACGATGATAATGATGGTATCCTTGATACTGCAGAAGGAAATAATGATTCAGATGGAGATAGCTATGCAGATAGTCTTGATCTTGATTCAGATAATGATGGTCTTCCGGATAATGTGGAGGCACAGGAAACGGCTTCTTACCTTGCTCCTTCAGGAATTGATACTGACAGAAACGGTTTAGATGACGCGTATGAAACTACGGCAGGGTCTGGTGAGGGCTTAGTAGCCTTTGATAATGACGGAGACGCTATAGCTGATTACCTTGATTCAGATTCCGATAATGATAATGTGCCTGATAGTTTAGAAGGACATGATGCAGATCATGACAGTCTTCCAGATGCGTATCCTTTAGGAAGTGATGCCGATGAAGACGGATTGGATGATGGTTACGAAGGAAGTGATATTAATGATGGTTTTGATGCCAATGATGAAATTGACGATCCGTCTACATTACCAAATGCCGATAACGATGCTCTTCCAGATTATAGAGATATGGATGACGATAATGATGGCATTGCTACCATCGATGAAGATCTTGATGGCGATAATGACCCAACAACTGATGACACAGATGGTGATATCGTAAGAAACTACCTGGATGTGGATGATGATAATGATGGAATCCTTACAAGAATTGAAGGAGATAATGATGAAGACAGAGATGGTTTTGCTGATTATCTTGATCTGGACGCTGATGCTGATGGTATTCCTGATAATATTGAGGGACAAACTACTGAAGCGTATATCTTACCAAGTTTTGCAGATGCGGACGGAAATGGATTAGATGATGCTTATGAAAGCTCTCCAGGAAGTGGGAATGGTATCTCAATTGTAGATACAGACAATGATGGCGACGCTGACTACATTGATGAAGATTCCGATAACGACAACGTTCCTGATAGTATTGAAGGACATGATTTTAATCACGATGGAGTCGCCGATATTGAGGCTTCCAGCAGTGATCAGGACCAGGATGGATTGGATGATGCCTTCGAAGGATCAGAAATAAATGACGGATTTATTCCTAACGATGAAATAATTGACCCACTTTTGGAGTTACCTAATACAGATAGTGAAGATGATGTCGATTATAGAGATCAGGATGATGACAATGATGGCATAGATACCATTGATGAAGATGACAATGAAGATGGTGATCCGACGAATGATGATTGTGATGAAGATTTGACACCAAACTACCTGGATGGTACACCATGTAATATCGTGCCAAACGGTTTTTCACCAAATGGTGATGGTAAGAATGACACTTTGGTAATCCCGGCGCTGTCTACTTATATGGACTTTGAAATGCAGGTATTCAACCGTCAAGGAAACTTGGTCTACGAATACAAGCGCGGAGGAGCCTTGAGCCCAGAGTGGTGGGATGGAAGATCGTCTGGTCAGTTGAATTTAGGTGATGACGTATTGCCGGCAGGAACCTATTTCTATCTGATTAAGTTTAATCGAGATGATAGAAAACCTGAATCAGGATGGGTTTACTTAAATAAATAATAAAAGATACAAACAGGACAGGTAGCTGTGAAGCTACCTGTCAAAAAAAAATAGAATTCCCCAATGAAGAATGTAAAAATATATATCGTATTTGCCCTGTTGCTCAGTCTGACCGAGATGTTCGGACAGCAGGATCCACAGTATACACAATATATGTATAATATGAATGTGGTGAATCCGGCTTATGCAGGGTCGAGAGGAACACTTAGTTTAGGACTTTTAGGACGTAGCCAGTGGACCAATGTTAATGGTGCACCTCAAACCATGACTTTTGATGCGCATGCACCGGTGGGTAAGAAGGTTGGAATGGGGCTATCTGTTATAGCGGATGAAATAGGCCCGGCCAAGGAGCAGAATATTTATGCAGATTTCTCTTATACTGTTTCTACATCTTCTGAAGGAAGACTGGCTTTTGGTTTAAAAGGGGGTGTTACTTTATTAAATGTAAATCTTCTCGATGTGGTGCTGCCTCAAACATCTACCGGAGATGATCCGTTGTTTGATGAGAATATTAATGATGCTTTTCCAAATATAGGTGCCGGTGTTTACTATTATACAGGAAAGTTTTATGCAGGGTTTTCTGTACCAAACATTTTGAAATCAGAGCATTTAGATAAAGATAATATTAACACCAAAGCTTCCGAGGAAGTTCATTACTTTTTGACTTCCGGATATGTATTTGATTTATCGAGTACCCTGAAGTTAAAGCCTTCCTTTATGTTAAAGGGTGTGGCAGGAGCGCCTATATCATTTGATATTAATGCGAACTTTTTAATGTATGACAGATTTGAATTAGGAGCCAGTTACAGATGGCAGGACGCCGTAAGTATATTATTTAATTTTGGAGTCACCCGTTCTTTTAGAGTGGGATATGCTTATGATTATACAATCTCAGAATTTTCAAATTCAAATACAGGCGGGTCTCATGAGATCATGCTGCTATATGATATAGATTTCACTAAAAAGAACTTAAAATCACCTAGATTTTTCTAGATGTTAAATATTTAATTAAATTTACCCAAAATTCCCCGATATGATTAAAAAAATTACTTTACTGTGTTTAATGTTCAGCATGTTATATGTTAGCGGGCAAACTACGCCTGGTGTGTATACCATAAAGAATCTGGATATCAACACCAAGGAGTCTGATTTCGGAACTGCCTTTTTAGGAAAAGACAGAGTTATTTTTGCCGCACCGACTACCAACACCATGATTATTAAAAAGACATGGAAGGAGAACGGACAACAATTTTTAGATCTTTATACGGGTCTGATTACTGATGACAGACAATTGATCGATAAGAAAAGAATGCCTGGAGATGTGAACACAAAATATCACGAAGCAGGTGTTGCAGTCTCAAAGGACCTTAAGACCATTTATTACACTGCCAATAATTTTTATGAAAAGCAATACCTGACAGATTCGTCAGGGGTAAATAATCTTCAAATGTTCAGGGCCTCTCTGGATATTGACGGAAAATGGACAGAAAAAGAAAAGCTACCATTCAATCATGTGGAGTATTCTATTGGGCATCCAGCCTTGAACCATGATGATACTAAGCTTTATTTTGTGTCTGATATGCCCGGAGGATACGGACAAGCAGATATTTATGTAGTAGATATTAATGAAGATGGTTCCTTTGGACAACCAAGAAACCTTGGTCCAAGAATTAACACGGAAGGAAGAGAAATGTTTCCTTATATCGGAAAAGATAATATCCTATATTTCTCATCAGACGGACATTCTGGGTATGGGAAATTAGACATTTTTGCCAGTAAAATATTTGATAATACTGTATCTGTTCCTTTGAGCTTGGAAGCGCCTGTAAATAGTGTTGAAGATGATTTTGCATTTATCATTGACGATGAAAAAGACAGAGGATTCTTTTCTTCAAACAGAGATGAAGGAAAAGGAGATGATGATATTTACTCATTTTTGGCTGATCCGGGATTACATATTCACTGTGGGCAGGCCATCATGGTTAATGTGAAATCAGAGGATACTGGAGAGCCTGTAGCAGGAGCAACCATTGAGTTGCGAAATGAAAGTGGTGAGGTGATGGAAACGGTAACTGCCGGTGCCGATGGAACCTATACTTTTGCAGAAACATTATGTGACATGCCTTATGTCGTTTTCGCAACCAATAAAGGATTTTTAAATGCAGAGAAAGCTGTGCGAACAGCCAACGATATAGATCAGGAAGCACTGATTGTCAATTTAAATTTACCGGCACAGTTTGTTTCTAACAAAGTCAATATCAATACGATATACTTTGACTTCAATAAATTCAATATCCGTAAGGATGCAGCGAAAGAGCTGGATAAAGTAGTTCAGGTGATGAATGAATACCCTGAGTTATTAATCGAAGCAGGATCGCATACAGACTCACGTGGTAAAGATAAATACAATATGAGACTATCAGAAAAACGAGCGAAAGCTACGGTTGATTATATAGTTTCTAAAGGTATTGACGCCTCAAGAATAACGTACCAAGGTTATGGAGAAACTCAGTTGGTAAACAACTGTTCCAATGGTCAGAAATGCTCAGAAGCAGAGCATCAATTGAACAGAAGAACAGAGTTTAATATCAATAATGAGAGTGGTTTCGAACTGGTACCAACTCCCCAGGAATAATGTTTAAAACCTTGTTAACATTTGCTTAAGAAAAAAGAATGTGCTAAAAGTGATATGTAACAAATTTTTATATATTTGCTTATACGGTTTAGAATGTGGGAAAACTATTCAAAAATAAAAACGAATCTTATAAAATTAAAAGCTTGATTTTATACTAATTATCGACTCACTTTGTTTTTTTGACAAAGTGAGTTTTTGACGTATAAACCTTGCTTGATAAAAAATAATGAAATATTCATTGGAATGTTTCGTGTTTAAAAATTAATCATATGAAAACGACGCGATTAAAACAATTATTACATTAGTTTGATAACTAATCGTTTTAATCTCAAAGTTTCCATGTGTTAGAACAAAATAAAATTACACACATGAATATAGATTACTTTACTTTCAATTACGGTAATTCGAAAAGTATATCCTTAAGGCATCGAATTTTAGCCTTTCTGATGTTTTTCTCATTTGCATATACCTATGCGCAGCAGGATATTACGATTATCACTACTTCTGATGATGTTAATTGGTCGATCAATTTTACGAATTCAGGAGGGGCAGCTCTAACATGGTTGGCTTCCGGACCTGGACTTCCTGCTGATATTCCGGGAACAGGTAATAATCCAAATTTTGATTTTAGCGATAATACGTTAAATCAGGATATTACAATTACCATAACGAGTACTGATGATTTTGATTTTGTAACGGTATTGCTTGCGCCAGGGCGTGAAATTAGCTTTGTAGATTTGGCCAATATGGAGAATGTACAGATTCTGGAGATGCCAAGTAATGACCTTTTAGCAATCGACGTGAGCACCAATGTGGCTTTGACGAGATTAAATCTGAATAACAATTCGCTGGCAGCGATTGATATTTCTAATAATGTGAACCTTGAAGAGTTTGACGCCAGTTTTAATGATTTAACGACTGCAGACGTTGCGGGAATTCCTAATCTTGAATTTTTGGATGTTTCCAGTAATCAATTAACTACTATTGATTTAAGTGGAAACAATATGCTGGCCTTGATTAATTTGGAGTTCAACTTATTGAATACTGCTTCTATTGGACAAGTCATTACAGACGTGGAGGCTTATGGCACAGGAGGCTTTGGACATATTTTAAATTTAACAGGAAACCCGGGTGATATACCGGCAAGCTCCATTGATGCCTTGGATCAGTTAATCCTGCGTGGCTGGATTGTAAGGCCACCTGTGATTTATGACTTTGGTGATGCTCCTGATTCTTATGCAACGACAAATGCAAATGGAGGAGCACAGCATATTATTGGAGATGGGGATTTGAATTTAGGAACTGTTTACGATGATGAATTTGATGGATTTCCGGGAGCGGATGCTGATGGGGATGATACAGATAAGGTAGCGGATGAAGATGGTGTTGATCCTTTAGATTTATTGGGGATTTCAACTTCAACTGATAATTTTTCAGTAGATGTGGATTATACAAATAATACCAGTTCTCCGGCAAACATTTATGCATGGATCGATTTTGACAGATCAGGTGCATTTGACGCAGATGAGTTTGCTACCATTGCAATTCCAAATGGTGGTTCTGGATCAGTTACTCTAACATGGTCTAACCTTGTCGCTAATGGAGTTGATATTCTAGAGGGCGATAGCTATGCGAGATTCAGAACTACAACAGATATATTGACGGCAAATGATCCCGGAGGAATCGTTAATAACGGAGAAGTAGAAGATTATTTCTTGGTGATTCAGTTGGATACGGACCGAGACGGTGTGCCTGATGTTTCTGATCTCGATGCAGATAATGATGGGATTTTAAATACGGATGAACCAGGTGATTCAAATACCAATGGTGTTGATGATATGTTGGAATTAGATGCGGATGGAGACAGTTGTTTTGATTCGACTGAGGCCGGGGTAAGAGATGAAGATGCTGATGGATATGTAGGTACCGGAATATTGACATCAGCAAATGTAGATGCTGATGGTTTGGTTATAAGCGATGATAATGGGGCTATTAATTCTCCTGTTGATGCATATGGTCCACTGAATGATTTAAACGGCAACGGAGTTCTTGATTCTCAGGAAGTTGGTCTTGCAGCGAATATTACAACTCAACCTACTGATCAGGAATTGATCATTGGCGATGTGACTTTTACAGTAGTGACTGATTTGGCTGCAGGTGATGAATCATATCAGTGGGAAGAGACTATTGATAATGGACTTAACTGGACTGTAATTGCTGATAACCCAGGTGAATATGCGGGAGCTACAACAGCAAGTTTGGTGGTTACCAATACAGATGTATCGCGATTGTTGCATCGATATAGAGTTGTTGTTAGCAATATTGCTTTTGCATGTGATCCGGAAACAACCTCGGTTGAGGTAACCTATATTACTCCAGATGATTTTGATTTGGATGGTATATTTGACATTGTAGATGTTGATGACGATAATGATGGAATTCTTGACACAGTTGAAGATAATGGTGTTGTAGATAGAGATACCGATACGGATGGATTTCCTGACAGAATTGACCTTGATGCAGACGGCGACGGATGTCCGGATGTTGAAGAAGCTGGTTTTGAGAATAACGGAGCAGATATGCTAGGAAATACTTTGCCTCCGGTTGTAGATGCAGATGGAATGGTAACCAGCGCAACAGATGGTTATACGCCACCAGCCAACAATAACGGATCTGCTGATCCTGATTTTCAGGTTGCTGGATTGGCTGCTGCAATAACCACAGAACCAGTCGACCAGAATCTAATCATTGGAATTTCAACTTTTACTGTAGTTTCAGACGCTGATACATATCAATGGCAGGAAGACAAGCAAGACGGTAACGGATTTGTTGATATAATTGATACAGGAGATTATGCCGGAGCTGAAACAGCGAATTTACAAGTTACAAATAGTGATATAACGAAGTTATTATATAGATACCAGGTAATAGTTTCAAATAGCGCCTTTGTATGTGATCCAACAACCATTTCTGTGGATGTGGGTTATATCACACCAGATGATTTTGATTTGGATGGTGTATTTGATATTGTTGATGTTGATGATGATAATGATGGTATTTTAGATACGGTAGAAGATAATGGAGTCCTTGACAGAGATACGGATGGAAATGGAGCACCGGATAGAATTGACCTCGATGCAGATGGTGATTTTTGTTTTGATGTAGCTGAAGCTGGATTTACAGATGTTAATGGTAACGGTGAGTTAGGAAATAGCCCGGTTACCGTTGATGCTTTTGGCCAGGTTACAAGTGGTTCAGATGGATATACAACCCCGAATGATTTAAATGGAAATTCAATCCCGGATTTCCAGGAAGTGGGAGTTGCTGCAAGCATTACTGCACAGCCTGTTGATCAGGTGTATGACATAGTGGTTGAAAGCACAACTTTTTCTGTGACTGTTGATGCAGTAGCGTCCGATGCTACCTATTTATGGCAGGAAAGAATTGGAGGCGTTGGAGCCTGGATTGATGTAGTTGATGGTAGTGGATATTCCGGGGCAACTACGGCCAACTTGACTGTGCCATCTCCTGCAGATTACGGCAGTGTTTTCAATCTTTACAGGGTGATTGTTTCGAATGTTGCCTATGATTGTGATCCAACTACTACCTCAGAAGAAGTAGGATTTGTGATTCCGGGAGATTTTGATTTAGATGGCGTTTTTGATGTGGTAGATGTTGATGATGATAATGACGGAATTTTAGATACGGTTGAAGATAATGGAATAGTCGATAGAGATACTGATGGAGATGGTTTCCCTGACAGGACTGATTTAGATTCAGATGGTGATTTCTGTTTTGATGTATTGGAGGCAGGTTTTGAAGAAAATGGTAGAGGAGAATTGGGGAATGCTAACCCGGCTGTAGTTGACGCAACTGGTTTGGTAATAAGTGCAACAGATGGTTATACAACACCAAATGATTTGGATGGTAATGGAGTTCCTGATTTTCAAGAGACTGGTAGTCAAGCTACTATAACAACTTCTCCTACCGATCAGCCATTAGCTCCAGGTACTGTGACTTTTTCAGTTGCCGGGAACATTGATACTTTTAGATGGCAGGAAGACAGACAAGATGGAAACGGTTTTGTGGATCTAGTTGATGGTGGAGAGTATTCAGGAGTATCAACTGCAAATTTAGAAATTACAATAACAGATGCCAGTAAGTATTCTTACCAATATCAGGTATATGTAAATAACGTTGCTTTTGCCTGTGGTTTAGAATTTAATTCAGTACAAGTTGGTTTCATACAAGATCAGGTAGATACTGATTTGGATGGTGTTTTTGATGATTTTGATGTCGATGATGATAATGACGGTATTTTTGATACGGTAGAAGGAATGACCACAGATAGTAATGGGAATGGAATTCCTGATAGAATGGAATTAGATGCCGATGGTGATTTGTGTTTTGATGTTATTGAAGCTGGTTTTGAAGATAATGGAAATGGAGAATTAGGAAACGCTCTTCCTCCGGTCGTTGATGCCAATGGTCAGGTAATAAGCGCCACGGATGGGTATACGATCCCGGCTGATTTAGACGGCAATGGAATTTTTGATTTCCAGGAAGCAGGTTCGGCATCGGAGATTACTGTACCACCTCAAGATATTACAATCCAAATTGGCGATGATGCTTCATTTGAAGTCTTTGGGGATGCTACTTTCTACCAATGGCAGTTATATGATGCTGTTGGCGACGTTTGGAATAATGTTGTCGATGATGCAGTTTATTCAGGTGCAACAACGAGTGAGTTGACATTGACTTCTCCTGCGGATACTTTTGATGGAAATATTTACAGAGTTCAATTGACATCGCCAGATTATGTATGTGATCCTAATCCAATTTTAAATTCAGATCAGGCCGTATTGAATATTAATGTATTTGATGCGGATAATGATGGTGTTCCAGATGCTATTGATGTAGATGATGACAACGACGGAATCTTAGATGTTACTGAGTATGATGGTTTACCACCTCTTCTTGATTCAGGTCAGCCAGTACCACCAGAATACGATACTGATAATGATGGTGTTGCAAATCAATTTGATTTGGATTCTGATGATGATTTTTGTTTCGATGTTACCGAGGCAGGGTTTACAGAAAATGGTTCAGGTTTGTTAGGAACTCAAAATCCTCCGGTGGTTGATGCAACTGGTAGAGTGACTAGTGCGACTGACGGTTATACGACTCCAAATGACTTGGATGGAAATGGTACGCCAGATTTTAGAGAGTTCGGTGTAGGTGGCTCAATAGATTCTCAGCCCCAGCCACAAGACTTTGTACTCAATGGAAGTGCTACCTTCTCTGTAGTAGGAGTTGGAGGAGGATATCAGTGGCAAGTCAGCCTTGATGATGTTAATTGGATAGACTTAGCTGATGGAGGTCAATATAGTGGAACATCAACAGCCAATATGACAGTGTCCAATATAGAGATTGACAATTATTTTGAGTTTTATAGAGTAATTCTTACAAATGTTGCCTTGGCTTGTGATACAGGAGAAATTTCGCAAAACACCTTCTTTAATCGATTACCTGACTCAGATCAAGATGGAGTTTTGGATATCATTGATGTAGATGATGATAATGATGGAATTTTTGATACAGTTGAAGGAGAGGTAACGGATACTAATCTTGATGGAATTCCAGATAGAATATCATTGGATTCAGACAGTGATGGTTGTGCTGACGTAAGAGAAGCAGGATTTGACGATAGTGATGGTGACGGAATTTTAGGGATATCTCCTGTTACAGTTAATGCCGTAGGTCAGGTAATTGATCAGCAAGGCGGATACACAACTCCTAACGATTTAGATGCTAATGGAGTCTTTGACTTTCAAGAGTTCGGAGAACCTTCAGTTATTGAAAATCAACCAGAAGACCAAGAGATTACTTTAGGGGATGATGCTGTTTTTGAAGTTTCAGGAACTGCCACATTCTACCAATGGGAAGAAAGCAGAGATAATGGTACCAGTTGGGTTCAATTAACTGAAGGTGGCGCTTATTCCGGCGTAAATTCCGATAGATTAAGAATCACTGGTGTTAGAGGGCGATTCGAACGAAATCTATACAGAGTAGTATTGAGTTCACCTGATTACGCCTGTGATCCAAACTTATTATTGGTTTCTGATGAAGCACAACTAAGATTTAATACAGAATTGATACCTAGTGGATTCTCTCCAAATGGAGATGGAGAAAATGATGTATTCAGTGTGCCTGGATTAATTGAGACTCCAGACTTTACCATGGAAGTCTTTGACAGATGGGGTAACAGTGTGTACAAGTACTTAAATAACGGTAGTTTGAATCCTGACTGGTGGGATGGAAGATCTACCGGAAACATGACCTTGAGCAAAGGGCAGTTAGTGCCTGCAGGGACTTATTTTTACCTGATTCAATATAATGATGGTAATAAGTCGCCAGACAAAGGCTGGGTGTACGTAAATTATTAAGGAATACTAAGAACAGGGCGTTTACAAAGCGCACTGTTCTTTTTTAAAATAAAGGGGAGTAATGAGGTGATTTGTGGATACTCGATGATTTCATTACTATTAAATGACAAGCTGATTGTCAAATGAGTAAAATTTAACAAATGAAAAAAATAACAATTTTCTTAGCTTTTGGTTTTTTATTATTCTTTAACGAGACCAAAGCGCAACAAGATCCTCAGTATACACAATATATGTACAACATGAACGTTGTAAATCCAGCGTATGCTGGTTCAAGAGGAACCTTAAGTTTAGGTTTATTGGGGCGTAGCCAGTGGACGAGTGTTGACGGAGCACCAAAAACATTTACTTTTGATGCTCATGCACCTTTAGGAAAAAAAGTGGGAGTTGGTCTTTCAGTGATTGCTGATGAAATTGGCCCTGCGAAAGAGCAAAATATTTATGCTGATTTTTCCTATACGTTAACCACATCAGACGAAGGAAGGTTAGCCTTCGGATTAAAAGGAGGTGTGACATTGTTAAATGTGAATCTGTTAGATGTAGTATTACCCGAAACATCAAGTGCTGGAGATCCAATATTTGATGAAAACATTAACGATGCATTTCCGAATTTTGGGGCAGGAGTATATTATTATACCAATAAATGGTATGCTGGTTTCTCGGTTCCGAATATTTTAAAATCTGAGCATTTAGATAAAGATAATATCAATACTAAAGCTTCAGAAGAAGTTCATTATTTTTTAACAGGTGGATATGTATTTGATTTATCAAGTACTTTAAAATTCAAACCTTCTTTGATGTTCAAAGGAGTTACCGGAGCACCAGTATCAATTGATATTAATGCCAACTTCCTGTTATATGATAGATTTGAATTGGGAGCAAGTTATAGAATAGAAGATGCTGTGAGTATTCTATTTAATTTTGGAGTTACCCCTGACTTTAGAATTGGATACGCGTATGATTATACAATTTCTGAGTTCTCTAATTCGCAAACCGGAGGTTCACATGAAATCATTTTATTATATGATGTTGACTTCTCAAAGAAGAATTTGAAGTCTCCTAGATTTTTCTAGGACTATATAAAAAACATAAAAAAGGGGAATTTATGAAAAAGTACATTTTGGCATTACTCTTATTTTCGATAGGAGTATCCTATGCCCAGACAGAAGGGGCAGGAAAGTATGCAATTAATAGACTTACCGTAAACTCAAAGAATTCAGATTTTGGAACGGCTTTTTATGGCGAAGACAAATTGGTTTTTGCTTCACCTAAAAAAGGAATTTCTATTGTGAATGATGTTTGGGTCGATAACAATCAGCGATATTTAGAATTGTACGTAGGAGAGATCCAGGAAAATGGAGATCTTGACAATGTGACCTTGATGAAAGGAGAAGTGAACACGCGTTATCATGAGGCCGATGTTGTCTTTACCAGAGATTTGAAAACAGTTTATTTTACCAGAAATAATTTTTACAATAAGAAATTAGCCAGAAGTGAAAAAGAAATGACCAATTTGGCCATGTTTAAAGCTTCTGTGAACGAAAAAGGTGAATGGGTCAATGTAATTCCAATGCCTTTTAATAATGTTGAATATTCAGTCGGACATCCTGCTTTAAGTCCCGATGAGAAAACCCTGTATTTTATTTCTGACATGCCGGGAGGATATGGACAAACAGATATTTTTAAAGTAGCTATCAACCAAAGTGGTTTTGGTAATCCGGAAAACTTAGGTTGGAAGATTAACTCTTCCGCTAAAGAATTTTCACCTTTTGTAGATGGTGAAGTTCTTTATTTTTCTTCTGATAAAGATGGTGGAATGGGAGGTTTTGATGTGTATGCTACACGTTTGGTTGATTATACACCAGAGCCAATTCAATTAAATGCTCCGATCAATTCAAGTGCTGATGATTTTACATTTATTATCAACTCAAAAACGAGAAAGGGCTATGTTTCTTCAAACAGAAGTGGTGGTGAAGGTGACGATGATATTTACTCTTTTATCGAAGAAGAACCGGTTGTATTTAAATGCAGTCAGTTGATCACAGGAGAGGTGAGAGACCAAAACACAACTGAAATTATTCGTGGAGCAGTGGTAGCGATCAAAGACACAGATGGAAACATAGTGAAAGAGGTGGTCGTTGATGAAGAAGGTGTTTTTGAACTTCCGGTATATTGTGACACAAGTTATAAATTAGAAGGTAGTAAAGAAGGCTATACGACTCAGAGCAAGTCTTTAACCACTTCGATGGAAGCAGATAAGAAATTAAAACTTTTGATCTTATTGGGAACCGGAGAAATAGTAGAACAGGCAGAAGCTCCAGTCGCTATTGTTGAAGACAAACCAGAAGGACTTCCGGAGGTTTTACCAGAAGAAATAGTAAAAGTCAGACCAAGTACCTATGTCGTAAATATAGAACCAATTTATTTCGAACTGAATTCATCTTACTTAAACAAGGATGCGAAAATAGAATTGGATAAAGTGATTGACCTGATGCATAAATATCCTGATATGATAATCGAGTCAGGTTCCCATACAGATTCAAGAGGTATTGTGGGTTATAACACCTGGTTGTCAACCAGAAGAGCAGCTTCTACTGTAAACTATATCATTGACAGCGGCATCGATCCGAGTAGGATTACCGGAAAGGGATATGGAGAAACTCAACTTATCAACGGATGTTCGGATGGAGTCGAATGTACCGAGGCACAACACGCGATGAACAGGCGTACCGAATTTGTGATCATAAAAATGTAATCAATTTGAATACTAAAAGCCAACGAATTTCGTTGGCTTTTTAATAAAGTATTATCAACGTATGAAAAGATTATTCTTCATTATATTCTTGTGTTATTCTGTTGCTTCTTTCGCTCAGTTAACTGCTGCGCAATATGAGGTAAAAAGCCTGGAGGCCAATTCCGAAAATGGGGATTTTGGAACAACCTTTTACGGTCCGAATAAAATCGTGTTTTCTTCATCGAGAAAAAATGGAATTTCAAATAAAACCTGGGATGGTAATGACCAGCCTTTTTTGGATTTATACATAGGTAATGTTGAAGCCAATGGTGAAATTACCAAGGTAAGACCATTTTCTAATGCCGTGAATTCAAAATACCACGATGCTATGGTTGCTTTCTCACCTGATCTAAGTCAAATCTATTTTACGTCTAATAATTATATGGACGGAAAGGTTCGATCTGGAAATCTAAAGATATTTAGGGCAAATGTTGGTGTTTCCGGAGGTAGGACCAATGTGCAAACCCTCACAATCAATAACGATAAATTCAGTACAGGTCATCCATTTGTTTCAAAAGATGGCAAGAAGTTGTACTATATTTCTGATATGCCGGGAGGCGAAGGAGGAACAGATATTTATGTGGCCACTATTAATAATGGTCATTACGGAGCACCTAAGAATCTTGGACCTACAGTGAATTCCAAGTATAAAGAATACTCGCCTTTTGTCGATGGGGATATCTTATACTTTTCTTCAAATAAGCCAGGTGGCGAAGGAGGGTTTGATATTTACATGACAAAACTTGACGGTTCCATACCAGAACCGAT
Organism: Lutimonas sp.; assembly: GCF_051011215.1. Lineage (NCBI taxonomy): Bacteria > Pseudomonadati > Bacteroidota > Flavobacteriia > Flavobacteriales > Flavobacteriaceae > Lutimonas > Lutimonas sp. The sequence continues at coordinate 12,408 of NZ_JBPCUJ010000029.1, read as the reverse complement.
CAACCTTGGTAAGCCAATGAACAGTAAAGGAGATGATATTTCATTTATTATCAATAGAGATACTCAAAGAGGGTATTTTTCGTCTAACAGACGTGGAGGTAAAGGAGATGATGATATCTATCGATTTAAGGAATTAACCGTGAATCCGATTTGTGATCAGGTAATTCGGGGTGTAATTGTGGATGCAAAGTCAGAACAACCTTTACCAAATGCTTTTGCAGCGATCTATAATAGCAAAGGAGAAAAGGTAAGAAGGATAGAAACATTAAAAGACGGAGAATTCTTCTTCAAGGTTAAATGCGATGAAAGTTATAAGATTGGCGGAGATAAGTATGGTTTTTTCGAAGCGGATACAACATTTGTTACCTCAAGAGAAAATGGGTATGAGAATGTAATTGCCATAAAGCTGAAAGAAAAGGAATTCATAGAAATGAATGGGAAGGAAGTTTTAAACGTGAAGTCAATTGAGTTTGAATTGAACAAAGCCGATATTGCCAAAAGTTCTTATGAGAATCTGGCGAAAGTGGTTCGTCTCATGGAAAAATTCCCGAATATGATCATACAATTTGGCGCTCATACCGATGCAAGAGGAGGAGATGGATACAATATGTGGCTGTCTCAAAAAAGAGCCTCTGAGACGGTGCGATACCTGATTGGTATCGGAGCAGATCCAAGAAGAATTACCGGTAAAGGATTTGGGGAAACGAAATTGGTCAATGAATGTTCAAATGGGGTTAAATGCTCAGAAGTACAACATCAGCAGAACAGAAGAACAGAATTTGTAGTGATTAAAAAATAATTTACTGAAAATCAACAAGAACAAGTGAAGCATCTGTCTTTTGGCGGATGCTTTTTTGTTTGATATGAACGAAAATTTTAAGAAAATATGTACTTTTGCGGCTTTAATAGAATTCGCAAGAAAACATGGGTCAGATTTTTAATGAATACAAGGGATTAAATCTTCCGAGCATTGCCGATAAAACTCTCGAATTTTGGGAGGACAACAATATATTTGAACAAAGTATCAGCTCCCGAGAAGGTAAGGAGCCTTTTGTGTTTTTTGAAGGCCCGCCATCGGCGAATGGTCTGCCTGGAATTCACCATGTTATGGGTCGGGCTATTAAAGATCTATTCTGTCGTTATAAAACCTTAAAAGGATACCAGGTGCAGCGCAAAGCTGGTTGGGACACCCATGGTTTACCCATAGAATTGGGCGTAGAAAAAGAACTTGGAATAACCAAGGAGGACATAGGTACAAAAGTCAGCGTTGAGGAGTATAACCAGGCATGTAAAAAAGCGGTGCTGAGGTATACGGATGTGTGGGAAAATCTGACCAAAAAGATGGGTCATTGGGTAGACATGAATGATCCTTATGTGACGTACAAACCAAAGTATATGGAAACACTTTGGTGGTTGCTCAAAGAATTATATACCAAAGATTTACTCTACAAAGGATATACCATACAACCCTATTCTCCAAAGGCAGGAACAGGTTTGAGCTCTCATGAGTTAAATCAACCCGGCACCTATCAGGATGTAACAGATACCACGGTTGTTGCTCAGTTTAAAGCTATCAAAGATAGTTTGCCTGAACAGTTACAAACTATCGATGGCGAGATATTTATTTTAGCCTGGACGACTACACCTTGGACACTTCCTTCAAATACGGCGCTTACAGTAGGAAAGAAGATCGATTATGTAGTTGTAAAAACCTTTAACCAGTATACATTTGAACCAATCAATGTTGTACTCGCAAAAAAATTGGTTGCTTATCAAATGGGTAAGAAGTTTCAAGAAGTTGAAACTCAAGATGACTTAAAAGCATATAAAGAAGGAGACAAAACGATTCCTTACTGGGTTGTTGCCGAATGCAAAGGAGCGGATTTAGTGGAGTCGCGGTATGAGCAATTACTTCCATTTGCTTTGCCTTATAAAAACGCTGAAAATGCGTTTAGAGTGATTGCTGGTGATTTTGTGACCACAGAAGATGGTACAGGGATCGTACATACGGCACCTACTTTTGGAGCTGATGATGCCTTGGTAGCCAAACAGGCCAGTCCTGAAGTTCCTCCTATGCTCGTGTTGGATTCATTTGATAATCCAGTTCCTTTGGTAGATTTACAAGGTAAGTTTATAGGCAATATGGGTGCATATGGTGGGAAGTATGTGAAGAATGAATATTATGATGAGGGTCAAGAGCCTGAACGATCTGTGGATGTCGAGCTGGCAATACAGCTCAAAGAAGAGAACAGGGCATTTAAAGTTGAAAAATACAAGCACAGCTATCCAAATTGCTGGAGAACTGATAAGCCGATTTTATATTATCCCTTGGATTCCTGGTTTATTAAAGTCACGGACAAACGCGATAGAATGTACGACCTGAATCAAACCATCAACTGGAAGCCTAAATCAACAGGCGAAGGCAGGTTTGGTAACTGGTTGCAGAATGCCAATGACTGGAATTTGTCCCGATCAAGATTCTGGGGTACTCCTTTGCCGATTTGGAGATCTAAGGATGGGGCGGAAGAGATCATCATTGGATCCATAGAAGAGTTAAAATCTGAAATGAAAAAATCTGTAGAAAAAGGTTTTATGGATAAAGACATTTTTGAAGATTTTGTAGTCGGTGACATGAGCGAGGAAAATTATGACAAGGTAGACCTTCACAAAAATATCGTTGATCAAATTGTATTAGTATCTGATTCTGGGAAGGCCATGACAAGAGAATCTGATTTGATTGATGTATGGTTTGATTCAGGAGCTATGCCTTATGCGCAGTGGCATTATCCATTTGAGAATCGCAATAAAATTGATAATAATGAGTTTTTTCCAGCTGATTTTATAGCAGAAGGAGTTGACCAGACTAGAGGATGGTTTTATACCTTGCATGCCATAGCTACTATGAACTTTGACAGTGTCGCTTATAAGAATGTTGTCTCTAATGGTTTGGTTTTAGACAAGAATGGTAAAAAGATGTCTAAGAGATTGGGCAACGCGGTAGATCCGTTTGAGACCATGAAAAAGTATGGACCGGATGCCACCAGATGGTATATGATCTCCAACGCCAACCCTTGGGATAATTTGAAATTTGATATTGATGGGATTGAAGAGGTTCGAAGGAAATTTTTCGGAACCTTATACAATACCTATTCATTTTTCTCATTATATGCGAACATTGATAACTTCACTTATTCAGAGCCGGATATTGCCATCAATGAAAGACCTGAAATAGATCGTTGGGTTTTATCGGAATTAAACTCTTTGATTGACAAGGTAGACGGATATTATAATGACTATGAGCCAACAAAGGCTGCAAGAGCCATTCAGGATTTTGTGGGTGAAAACCTGAGTAACTGGTATGTCAGATTATGCAGAAGAAGGTTTTGGAAGGGTGAATATCAGAAAGATAAGATCTCAGCCTATCAAACACTGCACACCTGTTTGTTGACTATCAGTAAAATGTCATCTCCGATCGCTCCGTTTTTTATGGATAATTTGTACCGAGATTTAACAAAAAACGTTTCTAAAAATAAATTAAGTTCTGTACATTTGGGTGAATTTCCAATATCTGATGGCGCATTGATCGATTCGTCTCTGGAGAGAAAGATGCAGAAAGCACAATCAATTTCATCGATGGTGTTATCGCTTAGGAAAAAGGAAATGATTAAAGTTCGCCAACCCTTGCAAAAAATAATGATTCCTGTTACTGATAAACAGGATAAGTTGGATATTGAAGCTGTATCCAGTTTGATTATTTCGGAGGTGAATGTAAAAGAAATTGAGTTATTGCAGGATGCTTCAGGTATCTTGATTAAGAATATCAAACCTAATTTCAAGGTCCTCGGACCAAAATATGGGAAAGACATGCGATTTGTTGCTCAGGCCGTAAATGGGATGTCGGAAGAAGAGATTGGAGTTATAGATCAAGAAGGTGAAATAAACCTGGAGATCAATGGGAAAGAAGCAACACTTTTATTAGAAGAAGTTGAAATTACAACCCAGGATATTGAAGGTTGGTTAGTTGCTAATCAAGGCAATTTAACAGTAGCTTTGGACGTTTCTATATCAGAGGACTTAAAGAATGAAGGAATTGCCAGAGAACTGGTCAACAGAATTCAGAATTTAAGGAAAGAAAGCGGCCTTGATATTACGGATCGGATCAAACTATATATTAAGAAAGATGGGATAGTTGATCAGGCAATAGCAGCGAATGAAGCATATATTAAAAATGAAACACTAACAAAAGAATTAATATTAAAGGAAGAAGTTGAAAATGGGAATGATATTGTATTTGATGAAGTCAATACAGCATTGTTTTTAGAAAAAGTATAGAGATGAGCGATAACAAAGTAAGATACTCAGATCAGGATTTAGCAGAGTTTAAATCGATCATAGAAGAAAAGATCAAACACGCACAGCACGATTTAAGTTTGATAGAAAGTACGTTTAAAAATGACAGTAATAATGGTACAGATGATACCTCTCCAACCTTTAAGGCTTTTGAAGAAGGATCAGAAACCATGTCGAAAGAAGCCAATGTGCAGTTGGCTATCAGACAGGAAAAATTTATCCGAGATCTAAAAAATGCACTTTTAAGAATTGAGAACAAGTCTTATGGAATTTGTAGGGTCACAGGAAACCTTATTAAAAAGGAGCGTTTAAAATTAGTTCCTCACGCCACGCTAAGTATTGAGGCAAAAAACCAACAATATTAGAAGAAGCAATAGATATAACAGAATAAAAGGATCATTTTTATGGGTCCTTTTACTGTTTTCTTATTGGTCTTATGGCCAGAAAATTGTCGAGAAGAGAATTGATTCCCAACTCGATAATGTTCTTATAGAATTTGATCTTATCGATCATATTGAAGTTTTTAGCAGCACGGGTTCAGAAATTGTAGTTCGGGCAGAAGGGGAGTTACAGACACCAAAATTCCAATTAAGCGAACAAGCATCCCATATCGTTATTCAAGGGCATCAACAATTGAACGCGGAAGAGACTTTTGACCAAGACAAGGTATGTTCGGTTGAACCTAATTACGCATCTTACAAAATCTATATTCCTGAAAACAAGGTTTTATTTATATCCTTTAAAGAAGGAAATTTTTATGCCGACGCTTATGATGGGGTGATCAACCTCAAAGTTGAAGATGGTATAGTGAAATTAAATCGCCTGAGTTATGATACTCATATAGAATTGAATACCGGAAGTGTCTTTGTAAAAAATATGATTCATACGGATATTTTTGCTAAAACAAATTTGGGCACTTTAGTAACAGACCTGCCAGGTAAGAGTCCAGTTAGAGAAAATAATATTTTTGAAAAGAAAGGGAAGGAAACAGATACATCACTTATAATAAGAGCTATTATGGCAAATATTTATTTGTATGAATCAAAAGGTTAATTTTTAGTATTATTGTAGCGCCAAAAAAGTTCGTTTAGTCAGACCAAAGAAAAGATATTTGTGAAAAGAGCCATTATTATTATCATCGTCATACTTTTGATAGATCAGGTATCAAAGATTTACATTAAAACGAATTTTGTTCTTAGTGAAGAAATTAAGGTTTTTGGGCTGGACTGGTTCAGGATTCACTTTTTAGAGAATAATGGAATGGCCTGGGGCAAGGAGTTTGGAGGGAAGTCAGGGAAACTCTTCTTAACGCTTTTCAGGTTGGTCGCTATCGCTGGTATAGGTTATTGGTTGTACGATGCGGTTAAGAACAAGGCACATAAAATATTAATAACTGCCATTGCCTTTATATTTGCGGGAGCGCTTGGTAACATTATAGATTCAGTTTTTTACGGAATTTTCTTTAGTGACAGTTACAGACAAGTAGCCACTTTTTTACCTCCTGAAGGTGGGTATAATTCATTGTTTTACGGCAAAGTAGTCGACATGTTATACTTCCCGATCGTAGATACCATGTTACCGGATTGGGTTCCAAGTATTAGTTTCGATTTTCCTGAATGGTTGCCGCTCTTAGGAGGCGATCATTTCTCTATTTTTGAAAATAGAAATTTAACATTTTTTGACCCAGTATTTAACGTAGCTGATACGGCAATTAGTTCCGGAGTAGGATTATTAATCGTCTTTAACAAGACTATATTCCCTAAAAAAAAACCTGATGCTTCTGAAATAATAGCAGAAGAGCACGAACTTACTACTTAGGTCACTTGCATTCGCTCCTTAAGCGCATCAATAAGTTGTAATAGGTTATCTATTTCAACATGATCCATAATGACCACTTTATACCATTGATTTTTGTCATTATGCTGTTCCGGTACCAGGTCAAATTTTTCAGCAATGTCTTTGGGTACATGAGATGAATACATGGTAACAATGTTCATGTTTTCATCTCTGAAATATGGAATCTCGAGCATATCAAGTTGCTTGCAAAACCAATTGGTACGCATCAGTAACACACTGATTTTTTCATACCAGCCATAAGGACCGTAGGTAAAAAGAATCATATATACTGCGATCGCATTGGCACCCGATCTGCTTCCACATAAAGTTAGGTCCATACCTTCAACATATTCGGCTTCTTTGGTCAGCACATTTTCTATAAGACCTTTTCTGCTCAAATACACACCCGTTCCATAGGGAGCCTGTAACATCTTGTGGGCATCAATGGTAATGGAAGACACCTTTGGGTTTGAGAAATTAATCTTTGATTTAAGATTGCTAAAGGGATAAACGAATCCACCATAGGCTCCGTCAATATGTAATTTATAATCGAGGTCCAAACGCTCCAAAAGATCCGTATATACATCAGGATCATCTACTGAACCAAACATCGTAGTGGCCATATTGGCAATCACGATAAAGTATTTTTTTCCCTGAGCCACTGCTTCCTTCACGATTTTTTCAAGGGCAATCGGATCGATGGTTCTATCTTCAAATTTGACAGGGATACTCAAAAGATCTAAGCTTAGAATGTTAGATGCCTTGGGCATGGAGTAATGTGTATCTTCAGAAGCAAGGATTGCAATTTCAGAATTCTTTGCGTTGAATTTGTGATTGTAAAAATTTCGGAACACCCATATCGCCTGAATATTAGCCTCGGTTCCTCCTGGAGCTATATAGCCATCAAATTGTTCATCTTCCATTTTGAAAAAATCGACAGCAAGTACACGTAAGACTTCTCTTTCAATTTCTTGTGTTCCTTTAAAGGCACTTTCAGAAGAACCATAGGTATGGCATCCGATATGATTCGGGTTGGCTACATAGGTCTTCAGTGTAGGGGCATCTTTTAAAAAAGGAGCATCGCTGTAAAACACCTTATCATCCAGTTTCGAAGCTGGGTAACCAAGAGAGGTATCATTTTCAAAATCAACATTTTCTTTTAGAGCTACTTCAATTCTGGATTGAAGTTTTGCGTGACTAAGTTTTTTCCAATATTTCATATCCTTGAATATTAAAAACGTATTTTTATGTTTTCGAATGTGGATGTAAAAATACGAATTACCGAGCTATAAAGACGTGATAAACAGGCCTTGTGGGCAGAGATTTGTATTTTTATTGAATTGACAAGAATTTGAAAATTATTTCTTCAATGCGATTTTTTTTGAAGTTGAGAAATGTGATAAAGAGAAGAATTTTATCTAAAAAATAGTGAATTCAAAATGATGAATTCAACTTCTGGTTAAAATTTAATTCTAAATTTTTGAATTTGCCGGATTTGGGCGTCAATTGCTGTGTGAAAAGGAAGTATTATTTTAAGTATAAGTTGTTAGTTGGAATTAGAAGTACAAATTAAGTCATTACCGAATTCACCTGGTGTATATCAGTACTATGATCGTACTGATAAGCTCTTGTATATCGGTAAAGCAAAAAACCTAAAAAAAAGGGTTGCCTCCTATTTCACAAAGACTCATGAAAATGGCAAGACCCGGGTATTGGTTAAAAAAATTGCCCATATCAAACATATTGTTGTTGAAACAGAAACAGATGCTTTATTATTAGAAAATAACCTGATAAAAAAGTACCAGCCAAGATATAATGTACTTCTCAAAGATGATAAAACGTATCCATGGATTTGCATTAAAAAAGAATCCTTTCCTCGTGTGTTTTTAACAAGAAATGTTTGGAAGGATGGATCTGAGTATTATGGCCCATATACATCTGTAAAAACGGTGAGGGCCATTCTTTCGCTGATCAAGGAATTATACCCCTTGCGGAGTTGTGCCTATAATTTGTCGGCTGAAAACATAGAAAACAAAAAGTACAAAGTTTGCCTGGAATACCATATTAAAAACTGTAAAGGAGCATGTGAAGGATTACAGTCAGAGGCGTCATACGATCAGGATATCAAGGAGATTCGAAATATAATAAAAGGTCATTTTAAATCGTCCTTAAAGAGATTCGAAAAGCTGATGTATGAATTTGCTGAGAAGGCTGAATATGAGGAGGCTCATAAAATCAAGGAAAAAATAGAATTGCTGTCTAATTATCAAGCGAAATCGACCGTGGTGAACCCTAGCATTACTAATGTGGATGTGTTTAGTATTGTGTCGGATGAAGTGTTTGCTTATGTCAATTTTCTTAAGATCACCAATGGGGCTATTATCCAATCACATACCGTTGAGATTAAAAAGAAGTTGGATGAAGATGATAAAGCCCTGCTGGAACTGGCAATTGTAGAAATTAGGGATCGGTTTAAATCAACATCATCTGAATTGTATACTCCCATAAAAGTAGAAATTGGGGAAATTGTAAAAGTGACGGTCCCTAAACAAGGGGATAAGAAAAGAATCGTTGATTTATCAGTGCGAAATGCTAAATATTTTAGACAAGAACGATTTAAGCAGATTCAGATTGTGGATCCAGACAGGCATACCAAAAGGATCATGGCGCAGATGCAAAAAGACTTGCGATTAAAGGAAGAACCGAGACATATAGAATGTTTTGACAACTCGAATATACAGGGAAGCCATCCTGTGGCGGCCTGTGTTGTTTTTAAAAATGGAAAACCAGACAAAAAAGAATACAGGCATTTTAATATAAAAACAGTAGAAGGCCCTGATGATTATGCCTCTATGGAAGAAGTGGTACACAGACGTTATAAGCGCTTGTTGGAAGAGGAAAGGGACCTACCGCAACTCGTCGTAATAGATGGTGGGAAAGGGCAACTATCATCGGCATTGAAGAGCCTGGAAGTTTTGGGTCTTCGTGGTAAAATAGCCATTATCGGTATCGCTAAAAGACTGGAGGAAATATATTATCCCGGAGATTCCATTCCTTTATATCTTGATAAAAAATCAGAATCGCTGAAAATTATTCAACAGCTCAGAAACGAAGCACATCGGTTTGGAATTACCCACCATAGAAATAAGAGAAGTAAAGGAGCTATCAATAGCGACTTATCGAACATCAATGGCATTGGAGAAAAGACAGTTTTAACCTTGTTAAAAAAATTTAAGTCAATAAAAAGGATTAAATCTGCAACGTTTGAGGATCTTGAGCAACTTATAGGTAAGGACAAGGCTTCAAAAGTGAGCCAGCATTTTAAAATCGAACATCCCCCAAAATCGACTGAATGAAATACATCCTTCTTTTTTTATGCATTTTTGGCAGTTATTCAAGCTATGCCCAAGAACCTGAGCTTACTGAAAAAGAGATCAAAGTTGGTTTGGTTCTCAGTGGTGGTGGTGCAAAAGGCTTTGCTCATGTGGCGGTCCTCAAAAAGCTTGAAGAGGCAGGTGTCAGGGTTGATTACATAGCCGGCACGAGTATGGGTGCCATAATCGGAGGTTTGTACGCTTCTGGATATAATGCCTCAGAATTAGATTCAGTGCTCAGAGTACATGATTTGAATGGATTAGTCAGGGATGATCTGCCAAGAGAAGTTTCTTCCTTTTATCAAAAGGAAAATGATGGGAAATATGCCATATCTCTTCCTTTGGTAAAAAGAAAAATCGAATTGCCATCGGCTGTTTCTAAAGGCCAAAATGCTTTTAATATTTTTTCTGAATTGACTGAGCATGTGCATGGAGTAGAAGACTTCAGCAAATTAGACATTCCCTTCTTTTGTATTGCAACAAATCTCGAAACTGGAGAAGAGGTGGTTTTAGATCAAGGATTTCTGCCGGAAGCAATTCGGGCAAGTGGTTCATTTCCGGGCCTGCTGACCCCGGTAAAAGTTAATGGTCAGGTACTGGTTGATGGAGGAATTGCGGATAATTTCCCTGTGGAGAAAATGAAAGAGAAAGGAGTAGATTATATTATTGGAGTCAATGTTTCAGGAGGGTTAAGAGATATTGAAAACATCAACACCCTACCGGAAGTTCTGATGCAGATTGCAGGATTCCAGATGTATAATAAACTGCAGGACAAAATTGAAATGTCTGATTTGTACATCAGACCTGAACTGGATGAGTTCACAACTTTTTCATTTGATGATAGTGAAGCGATTATGAAGAAAGGAGCGCTTGCCATGTTAAAAGTAATGGATACTCTGGAAGCGCTCGCGTTGCGACAAAAAGGAGGGGTGCGTCAAAGGTCGATTCATACGAATCCAGGACAGGACGAATTTATCTTCAAAGAAATCATCATAAAGGGTAATAGAAACTATACGGATAAATACTGTATTAAAAAATTAGGACTGGAGAAGAACGAAATCATCAGTAGAAGTGATTTTATGCGAGGAATTGATGTGTTAACAGCTACCGGAAATTTTGAGAGTGTCTTTTATAAATTAACTCCGGTGGAAGGCGGTACCAGGGTAGAGTTTGATATTTCAGAGAATAAGGAAGAGACCTTAATTCAATTCGGAGCTCACTATGATGATCTTTACAAAACTGGTATTTTAGTCAATTTGACCAATAAACACTTGTTCTTTAAGAATGACTTTATTTCTGCGGATTTTATTGTAGGAGATAATATCCGGTATAATATTGATTATTTTTATGACAATGGTTTCAACTGGAGTTTCGGCTTAAATACGAGGTATAATACTTTTAAGGCTGATATTGTTTCCAGCACACTTCCCGAGGTAAGATCAGGTGGCCAGCTTCAAACAGGATTAAAGATACCGATTCGGTATATTGATTTTACCACCCGACTTTTTTTGCAATCGACTATTAAAGATCGATGGGCTTTTCGAATAGGGCTGGAGCATAAGTTTTTAAATACTTTTACTGATGAAATCATCGATGATGAGACCAACAGGATATACTTTGAGAAAAGTCATTTTTTAAATGCTTTTGGAAAAATTATGCTGGACACTTATGACACCAAGTATTTTCCTAAAAAAGGGGTCTTTTTAAATAGTGAATATTTGCTATATGGGGTGTCGAGTGATTTTAATAATAATTTCAACACTTTTGCGCAATTGTCGGGCAGGGTAGGTTTTGCCTATACTTTTTTTGATAAATTGACAACGCATATTATATCTGAAGCTGGCGTAACTTTAGGGAGCAATGAAAACCAGGTACTCGATTATCATTTAGGAGGATATAATGAAAACTATATCAACACATTCGTTCCGTTTTACGGGTATGGTTTTGCAGAATTGAATGAATCTGCTTTCCTTAGAACTGCCTTGACAGTGCGGTACGAGTTGTTTAAAAAGAATTTTTTATCCTTTACAGGGAATTTTGGACGAATCAATGATGATATCTGGAATGACGGAAGGATTTTCGAGGAGACCCGATCGGGATATGCAGCAGGTTATGGCATCAATACAATTATTGGCCCCATAGAATTGCTGTATTCATGGAATCCGGATAACAATCAGGACTATTGGTATATCAATGTTGGATTCTGGTTCTAGACATAAAAAAAACCGAGCTTTGCTCGGTTTTTTTATTTTTATGCTGCCATTTTTTCTGTGGGTTTGGATTTACTTTTTAACCACATTTTGAATCTGGTTACCAAATAAAACAGAATCGGTACAACCACCAGTGTTAAGAAGGTGGCAATAAATAATCCATAGATTACGGTCCATGCCAGTGGTCCCCAAAACACTACATTGTCTCCCCCCACATAGATTTGCGGATCAAATTCTGTAAACAAGGTATAGAAGTTAATGTTAAAACCAACGGCCAGCGGAATTAAGCCTAAGATAGTGGTAATTGCGGTCAATAGAACAGGACGCAACCTTGCTTTACCAGCTTTTACAATACTTTCAAGTAAGTCGGCCTTTTCTAAATAATCATCTTCATCTAATTCCAGTGTTGCCTTTTTTCTATCGATCAATAGCTGTGTATAATCTAGCAATACCACTCCGTTGTTCACTACGATCCCTGCTAAGGAAATAATTCCCATCATCGTCATCATAATCACAAATGAACTTCCCGTGGCAACAAGCCCACTGAATACTCCAATTAAACTCAAGAATATGGCCAGCATGATTATTCCTGGTTTTGAAACTGAATTAAATTGAAATATTAGAATAAGGAATATCAG
>NZ_JBPCUJ010000028.1:0-14274 GCF_051011215.1 Lutimonas sp. | reverse complement strand
GAACAGTAAACCTGTATATCTTAAATTATTTATTACTGTTTTCAATTTGTTCACTTGTTTTTCCAAATCGTCTCTCTCTTCTTTGATAATTCAGTATTGCTTCGTAAAAGTCCTTCTTCCTAAAATCGGGCCACAAAATATCAGTAAAATACAATTCCGCATATGCAATTTGCCATAATAAAAAATTGCTAATGCGCATTTCCCCACTCGTTCGAATCAAAAAATCAACGACGGGCAAAGTAAATGTATATAAATGACTATTTATAATTTTTTCATCAATTTCTTCGGTGTCAAGTTCATTATTAACAATTTTTTTAGAAATGGATTTTACAGCCCTGATCAATTCTTCTTTAGCCCCGTAGTTAAGGGCAAGCGTCAATATCATGCCATCATTTTTTTCTGTCAATGACATGACTTCTTTCAATTGATTTCTCGCTAATAAAGGCAGTTTATTCAGGTTGCCAATGGCTTGTAGTTTAATGTTGTTGTCCTGAAAGGTTTTGATCTCCTTTTTTAACGAGTTTACCAGGATGCTCATGAGGGTATCGATTTCGATCTTTGGTCGTTTCCAGTTTTCAGTTGAAAATGCATAAAGAGTTAAAGCCTCTATTCCAAGTTCAACACTAGCCTCCACTGATTGTCTCACAGATTCAACCCCTTTTTTATGACCTAAAACCCTTTTTAGTCCTTGGCTTTTAGCCCATCTTCCGTTACCATCCATGATGATGGCAACATGTCGCGGGATCAAATTCTTATCTATTTGAGATACTAAATCCATAATTTTTAAAAACTTCCTGTATAACAACCTTCTCTACCAAAGGCAAATACCAATGTGATTCCTGTAAAAACATACCAGTCATTGTTGTTTGGATTGATCTGTATGTTTTCACTCAAAGGATCATAAGGATACCCATCAATATCATCCTTGAAGGTATATCTAAAACCCGTTTCAAATCCTATTCCAACATTGGGAGCGAGAATGGTTTTATACCCTGCTCCAAAAGGCATGGTAAAATTAAAGCTGCGCCCGTCATCCAATGTTCCGTAATTCACCGTACCAGCCTCGAAAAAGACATAGGGCGTATGGGTAAAGCCAACTTTTCCTAAACTATACTTGAAAAAATGATATTCTATTCCCAGTGTTATTTCATGAATGTCATTTGTAAAACTAAGATCCCTGTATTTTCTAAAAGAGTTACTCGATTGAGAATCGCTTCCTGAAATTTTTGAATACTTATAGTTCGCTCGAATTGAATAATGCGGATGCATATTCCATTTGTAAATAGCGCCGATGGCAAAGCTATTTGGATAAATGAAATTTGTTCGTCCGATGTCCCCTATATAATTACTGCCTCCAGCAAAGATTCCCGCCTCATTTATCTGAGAAAACAAACCTGTTGAAAAGAAAGAAATTAGGATTACAAATACAATTTTTTTCATCATAAAAAATAGTTCGCAAATATAAAAAAATACATTTGCATTTGATTGAAATGAATGTTCTTTTTTGATTAACAGTTTTTTAAGCGTAAAATTGTATTATATCCGTTGATTTAGTTGCGTTTATCTTCTCCCCAAAGAAGTTTTTCACGCAGTGTTTTTATGAAGGTTTGATCGTCTAATTGTAGGGTCATAATTGAAAAGCTGCATTTCTCTATTGTTAACTTTGATTTATTGTGCAAAGTATACATTCTGGAATCTAATGTGAGCAATACCTCATCTGCCCGGCTGTCAATGTTTAATTCTATATGTGTTTGGTCCGGTATTACCAGGGGGCGAACCGCCAAACTGTGAGGAGCAATAGGGGTAAGTACTATATTTTGAGATGTCGGCGATATGATGGGCCCTCCACAGCTCAGAGAATATCCGGTGGAACCGGTCGGGGTTGAAATAATGAGACCATCACTCCAATAAGTTGTAAGAAATTCAGCATCCAGCATCGTGTCAACCTTTATCATGGATGCTGTATTTTTTCTGGTAACAGTAATCTCATTCAATGCAAAATTCAATTGGTTTAAAGCGCCTTCGTCGTTTTCGGTTTGAACTCCTAATAAGGATCTTTTTTGAACCACATAATTGCCTTGGATGATGTTGTTAAAGGCCTCGGTTATACTTTCTTTCTGAATATTCGCCAAAAATCCTAAGCGTCCTGTATTGATCCCAATTACGGGAATTTCTAAATCTCTGATAAAAGTAATTGAACGCAGAAATGTGCCATCACCACCCACAGAAAAAAAGAAGTCCAGATTTCTGTCAAGATCCTCATAACCAGAGAACGTTGATACGTCAGCATATTCTGAGTGCTCGTTAAATCCCTTGTAAAAGTTTTCCTCGAAGACGATCGACACTTTGTTTTTTACACATAAATCTACGAGTTGTCCCGCATACTTTATAGTGATATCATTATTTGATTGTCCGAAAATTCCTACTTTCATAGATGGCTATGTGCTTAAATATTTAAGTATTTCTGCAAATAATTGGATCTGTCATTCAATTCTTCAAGGTATTTGTCCTTTTCAAATTCATTCAGGATCTCGTATTTATACCTTCTAAAAGAATGCAAGGTATTATTAATGTCGTGTAGGCTTAGTTTTAGGGTAATATGTGCCATGTCATTTTCTATTTTGGAGACAAAGGCTCCAAATAAAGTGGCATTGTTCGATTCAACTAGTTGAGATATTTCACTAAAAGAATAATCATTTACATTTTTGGCAACAACCAAAATCACACCTTCTTCATGTAAAAAGGGAGTGCACTTGAAAATGTTCAAAAAATCATCGAGTTCATAATAACCAATGTATTTTTTTTCTCCATTCAATATGGGCATCAAATTGGTATTATGCGTTGCAAAATTTTGCAAAACTTCGAACCAATTGATTTTTTCAATGACATAAAAAGGTTGTACCAAATGTTTGAATTCGTTTAGCTTCAGGCTATCAGGATTTAACATGTCAATCTCCTGATGTGAGATAGCACCATAATACATACCGTCATCAACAACTGGAATATGAGAATATGGAAAATCCTCAAAGGCACGCCTCATTTCACCAATGCTGTTCTGGAGATCAAAGGGTTTAACGTCGTTTAATATGTAGTTGATGGTTTGCATTAAAATAGATGGTTACTAAAGATAAAATTGTAATTTTGCCCCCTTGTGTATGCGAACGATTGTGTAAAGATATAATATCTTTTGCATTAAAATTATAAAACTGGAAGTAATGACAAAATTAAGCGTCAATATCAATAAAATTGCTACCCTACGAAATGCCAGAGGAGGAGATGTCCCGAATCTTTTAAAAGCGGCTTCAGATATTCAAGAATTTGGTGCCGAGGGGATCACAATTCATCCCAGACCGGATGAAAGACATATTCGTTATCAGGATGCCAAAGATCTTCGGTCTGTTGTGCATACAGAGTTTAATATAGAAGGAAACCCTATTCCTGAGTTCGTAGATCTTGTATTGGGTATTCAACCGGAACAAGTCACATTGGTGCCGGATGCGGTTGATGCGATCACCTCAAATGCAGGTTGGGATACCCTGCAAAATGCCGGTTTTTTGAAAGAAGTTGTCGCAGAATTTAAAAGAAACGGAATTAGAACGTCCATATTTATGGATCCCGACATTCGATTAATTGAAGCGGCAGCAGAGACGGGTACGGACAGAATTGAGTTGTATACTGAATCCTATGCGGTTGCTTATGAGGCAGATGACACGTCCGGTGTTCAGACCTATGTTGAAGCAGCAAAGAAGGCAATGGAATTAGGGCTTGGAATTAATGCAGGTCATGACCTTAGCCTGTCCAATCTGAAGTATTTTGTACAAGAAGTTCCAGGAGTATTAGAAGTATCTATCGGACATGCCCTGATCTCAGAAGCCCTTTATTTTGGACTTCAAAATGTAGTAAGCATGTACCTTCAAAAACTAAAATAATGGAACTATTACATTCCTTAGTGATTGGAAATGGGGAGCCCCTGATTATTTTGCATGGCTTTTTGGGTATGGGAGACAATTGGAAGACACTTGCCAATAAATTCGGACTTGATTATGAAGTTCATCTTGTTGATCAGAGAAATCACGGACGAAGCTTTCATGATGATGATTTTTCCTATGAATTATTGGTGGAGGATCTCTTGGCATACCTAGATCATCATCAGTTAGATCAAGTGAACATATTGGGCCATTCCATGGGAGGGAAAACCGGAATGTTATTTGCGGTTGAACATCCTGAAAGACTGAGAAAACTGATAGTTGCAGATATTGCACCCAAATTCTATCCGCCACATCATCAATATATTCTTGATGCACTGAATGAGGTTGATTTTTCTGTTGTTTCATCCCGGTCCGAAATTGATTTCCTCTTAAAAAAACATATTCCTGAAAACGGCATCAGACAGTTTTTATTAAAGAATGTATACAGAGTCGAAAAAAATAAATTGGCCTATCGGTTCAACTTAGAAGTATTGGAAGAACATATTGATGAAATAGGAGTAGCACTTCCTCCAAGGACATTTTTTGAAGGCCCCGTTTTATTTTTGAAAGGAGCTTTATCGGGCTATATTACCAATCAGGATGAAGCTTTAATTGACAGTCATTTCCCGGATAATGAAATTGTAACTATCGATCGGGCAAGTCATTGGCTGCATGCTGAGAACCCAATTGATTTTTACGATAATGTTGTTGGATTCCTTAAAAATGACTAATTTGCTCAAGGTCTTAAAACAGCACTATGAATTACCTCTTTAAAGTACTTTTAACGGCATTGGCAGTATTATTAATTGCCTATTTTTTACCAGGAGTTGAGGTTGATGACTATGGAACAGCGATTTGGGTAGCCTTTATTGTGGGTATTTTATTTTCAATCCTCAAGCCCATTTTAGTTATTCTCACGCTTCCGGTTACCATTTTAACTTTGGGTCTGTTTTTGTTTGTCATCAATGCTGCTATGATTTTACTGGCCAATAGCTGGATCGATGGTTTTAGTGTTGCTGGTTTTTGGACAGCATTGTTATTCAGTATCTTACTTTCGTTTTTTGAATCAATTCTTCACAAGCTGATTGAAAAGTAATTTTTGGGGTCTGACACCCGGTCTTTCGCAATTTTAACATAACATTAGTCTATTTTAGGATTCAATTGGAACAATCATTGTTATAATTTGATCTAAAATCATTATTTTTGCAGCCTCAAATTCAAAAAAAGAGATAAATTTATTTAGAATGAAGATTACGAAAGAAGACATTGATGCGTTGAATTCAGTTGTTAAGATTGATATTACAGCGAATGATTATCAGGAGAAAGTTGATACGCAGCTAAACGATTACAGAAGAAAGGCAAATATTCCTGGATTTAGAAAAGGACATGTGCCGATGAGTTTGGTGAAAAAACAATATGGAAAGTCTGTGATGATTGATGAAGTAAATAAACTTCTTCAAGAATCTTTGAATAAATTTTTAGTGGAAGAGAAATTGGATGTTCTTGGAAATCCATTGCCAAAAATGCAAGATGATTTTTCTTGGGATGAGGAAAAATTTTCTTTTGAATTTGAATTGGGATTGGCACCTGATTTTGAGGTAAACCTAAAGCCTAAGAAAGCGATTAATTCTTACAAGATTGTTGCTGATGACAAGATGATTAACAATCAAATTGAAAATATCAGAGAACAGTACGGAAAGATGATTACCCAGGCAGCAGTTGAAGAGAATTCAAATGTGACCGGTACTTTTGTGAATGAAGAAAAAGAGATCGAAAAGAAATCTACTTTCAAAGTTGAGAAAATTAAAGGGAAGGTAAATTTAAAAAAGTTTGTTGGTGCTAAAGTAGGGGATGTTCTTTCTTTAAAATCAAAGAACTTATTTACGGATGATCATATGTTAATGAATGTCTTGGGTCTTTCTCATGATGATGCCCACGGATTTGATGCACCGCTAACTTTTACAATTGAAGAAATTACCCAAACTGAATTGGCTGATTTGAATCAGGAATTATTTGATAAACTATTTGGTGAAGGTCTTGTTAAAACTGATGAAGAACTAAAAGACAGATTAAAAGAAGATGCTGAGAAGCAATTCGGATCTCAGGCTGATCAGCAATTATTGAATGCTGTAACTGAGAGTTTGATTGAGAATACTTCTTTTGAGCTTCCTGCTGAATTTTTGAAAAAGTGGCTTGCGGTATCCGGAGAGAAACCAATGACTCCAGAAGAAGCTAAGGAAGAATACGAAAGATCTGAAAAAGGCTTAAGATACCAACTAATTGAAGGAAAGTTGATGACTGACAATAAGTTGCAAGTTTCTTACGAAGACTTAAAAGAGTATACGAAAGGTTTTGTAAAAGCGCAAATGGCTCAGTTTGGAGATAACAAAATTGAGGACAAGGAGCTTGATGAAATTGTCAACAGAGTGCTTTCAAATCAAGAAGAAGTAAAAAGACTTTCTGATCAATTGAAAAACGAAAAACTGTTAACCTTTTTCAAGGAAAACATTAAGTTAAAAACAAAGGAAGTAACCTATGAGGACTTTGTGAAAGAAGTTTATAAATAAAACTTTATATATACAAAAGAACTCCATAGTGACTTGTCATTATGGAGTTTTTTTTTGACTGAACTATAGTCTCTTTACTATCGGTTAATTCGTGAATTTCGGGATGATAATTTGGGTAACAATACATCCTAATTAATTAGTATATTTACAGACTTAACGATTAAAAAGTATTTATATGAATTTTGGAAATGAGTTTAAAAAATTCGCTGTAAAAGATCAAGGAATAAATAGCCTTTACGTAGACCAGATCGTCAGCAGCGTGACCCCATATATTATTGAAGAGAGACAATTGAACGTTGCTCAAATGGATGTTTTTTCCCGTTTAATGATGGATAGAATCATTTTTTTGGGAACAGGAATTAATGATCAGGTGGCGAATATTATTCAGGCACAATTATTGTTCTTAGAAAGTGTAGACTCGTCAAAAGATATATCAATATATATTAATTCACCGGGAGGTGGCGTTTATGCAGGTTTAGGAATTTATGATACGATGCAGTTTATCAAGCCTGATGTAGCAACTATTTGTACAGGGATGGCGGCTTCTATGGGTGCCGTTTTAATGTGTGCAGGAGAAAAAGGCAAAAGATCGGCGCTTCCACATTCGAGAATCATGATCCACCAGCCTTTGGGAGGTGCGCAAGGCCAGGCTTCTGATATAGAAATTACAGCAAGAGAGATTCTTAAATTAAAAGATGAATTGTATGCCATCATAGCGAAGCATTCAGGACAAAAAGTGAAAAAGGTTCATGATGATTCAGATAGAGATTACTGGATGAAGGCAGATGAGGCCAAGTCCTATGGAATGATTGATGAAGTATTGGCACGAAGCAAATAATAAAGGAGGATTAACATCCTAAATTAACAAAGCAGATTATGGCGAAGAAAGAAGAATTAGAATGTTCATTTTGTAAAAGAAAAAAGGAAGAGACTAATTTGTTAATAGCAGGCGTTGATTCTCATATATGCGATAAGTGTATTGAGCAGGCCCATGGTATAGTGCTGGAAGAATCAATCAACGAAAGTAAAAACGTTAGTAGTGAATTTCTGGTTAAAAAGCCACGTGAAATAAAGACTTTTCTGGACCAATATATTATTGGTCAAGATCAGGCAAAAAAGGTGATGTCTGTTGCGGTTTATAATCATTATAAAAGATTATTGCAGCCGGCTACTACCAAGGATGACGATATCGAGATTGAAAAAAGTAATATAGTATTGGTGGGAGAAACGGGTACAGGAAAAACCTTGATTGCCAGAACCATTGCTAAAATGCTGGATGTTCCTTTCGCTATTGTAGATGCGACCGTTCTAACGGAAGCCGGGTATGTTGGGGAAGATGTGGAAACCATTTTGACAAGACTGTTACAAGCAGCAGATTATAAAGTTGACAAGGCAGAAAGAGGTATTGTATTTATTGATGAAATCGATAAAATTGCGAGAAAAGGCGATAATCCATCCATCACCAGAGACGTTTCAGGAGAAGGTGTTCAACAGGCCTTGTTAAAGTTGTTAGAAGGGACTGTTGTTAACGTGCCGCCTAAAGGAGGCAGAAAGCACCCGGATCAAAAATTTGTTGAGGTCAATACCAAGAATATTCTATTTATTGCCGGAGGTGCCTTTAGCGGTATCGACAGAGTGATTAGCAAGCGATTGAATATGCAGGCTGTAGGCTATAGTGCTTCTATCTCAGATGATAAGATTGATGAAGAGAACTTATTGCAATATATCATTCCTTCGGATCTGAAAAACTTTGGTCTGATTCCTGAAATCATTGGTAGATTACCTGCCCTTACATTCATGAGACCCTTGGATAAAGAAACCTTACGATCTATTTTAACGGAGCCAAAAAATGCCATTATTAAGCAATACACTAAATTGTTTGACATGGACGGCATTAGTTTTAAGATAGATGAAAAGGCCCTTGATTTTATAGTGGACAGGGCTGTGGAATATAAATTAGGAGCCAGAGGCTTACGGTCTCTGTGTGAAGAAATTCTGACAGATGCTATGTTTGAAATGCCGGGAGAGGAAGAAACCAGTTTGAGAGTAACGAAAAAATATGCTCAGGACAAGTTGACAAAATCAACGATTAAAAAATTAAAGGCGGTATCCTAAACCAACATTTAAATAACAAATTGAAAAAAACTGTCAAGCTCTGACAGTTTTTTTATCTTTATATCCTAAATTTTTTGTTTTAAAATGATTGCAAGAGACACCATTGACAAAGTATTTGAAACCGCCAGGGTGGAGGAAGTGATTGGTGATTTTGTTAATTTGAAGAAAGCAGGTGCAAATTATAAAGGACTCAGCCCGTTTACAGATGAAAAGACACCTTCTTTTATGGTGTCACCTGTGAAGCAGATCTGGAAGGACTTTAGTACCGGAAAAGGAGGGAATTCCATTACTTTTTTAATGGAACACGAACATTATTCCTATCCTGAAGCCATACGATATCTGGCTAAAAAATACCAGATTGAAATCGAGGAGACTGTACAGAACGAAGAAGAAAAGAAACGTTCTAATGAAAAGGAGAGTATGTTCCTGGTATCAGAATACGCCAAGACATATTTTATGGATACCCTCTGGAATTCAGAGAAAGGCAAAGCCATAGGTTTGTCATATTTTAAGGAAAGGGGATTTACTGATGAAACCATCAGGAAGTTTGAATTAGGATATTCCTTGGATGAATGGTCTGCTTTTACCGATGAGGCCATCAGCAAAAAATATGAAATTGAATTTCTGGATAAAACAGGATTGACCATTGTCAAAGACAATCGGAAATTTGACCGTTTCAAGGGAAGGGTCATGTTCCCGATTCAGAGCATGAGTGGTAGAATTCTTGGTTTTGGAGGAAGAACCTTGTCGACAGATAAGAGAGCCGCCAAATACCTGAATTCACCAGAAAGTGATATTTACCATAAAAGTAAAGTTTTATATGGTCTTTATCAGGCCAAACAAAGTGTTGCCAAAGAAGACAATTGCTATTTGGTTGAAGGGTATACGGATGTTATTTCAATGTGGCAATCTGGGATAGAAAATGTTGTGGCTTCTTCAGGAACTGCCTTAACACCGGATCAAATTAGGCTGATCAATCGGTTGACAAACAATATTACTGTCTTGTTTGATGGTGATGCAGCAGGAATAAGAGCTTCTATTCGAGGAATTGATTTGATTCTCGAACAGGGCATGAATGTAAAAGTAGTGGCCTTTCCAGAAGGAGATGATCCGGATAGTTTTGCTAAAGCGAGAACAAGTGAAGAGATCAAAGAGTATCTGCATGAACATTCCCAGGATTTTATTCAGTTTAAAACTTCGCTCTTACTTGAAGAAACAAAGAATGATCCGATTAAGCGAGCAGAATTAATTCGTGATATTGTTTCGAGTATTTCTAAGATCCCAAATAATATTCAAAAGGAAATTTATGTGCAGGAATGTGCGCGCATCATGAATATTTCTGAAAGTGTTCTTTTTAATGAGTTATCCCAGATTTTAAAAAGAGGAGCTAAGGAGGCCCATCCTTCGAAAGTGCAGAAAACACCGTTTACCGGGGTAAAGAAAGAGGCGAAAAAAATTGAGAAAATTGATCAGCTCTTTCAGATGGAGAAGAAAATTATTGAAATACTGCTATTGTACGGCAATGAGCAAGTTGATTTTGTGGATTTTACTTCTGAAATTGACGATAATGGTAAGAAGAAGATGGTTAAGAACAATTATTCAAACATCGTTTGTAAGGAGATTTACATGCATTTACAGGAAGATGAAATTGAATTTACGAACCCTGTTTTTTTGAAGATATATTATGAGATTATTCACTTGTTGAACCAGGAACAGGGTATTTCGGCGGATTTGTTTACCAACCATGAGGATGTGGATGTTTCATCAACAGTGACAGATATCTTAATGGAAGAGGAAAGGCATATTCTGAGCAGCTGGGAAAAGCACGATATATTTGTAAAGGAAAAGGAAAGCTATCTTCCAAAATTGGTGATGGATGTACTTTATAATTTACGTCGTTTACTGATTGCTGAAAAAATAGATTCCCTGAAAACAGACCTGCAATCAGATCAGGAATCAACAAAGGAATTGATGGACAACACAGAGACCCTTGAATCCATCCGCGATTATACAGCTTTAAAACAATTGTTGTTTGAAAAGCTCAACAGAGTCATATAGCTAGGAGACTTTGAGATTTTCAGGAATTTCACACACTGGTATTGGAACCATTTTATGCTTGTTGGCTGCATGAAGTTTTGAATAAATTTCCAGTACTTTCTCTTGTCTCTTACTAAGGTTATCAGTTTCTTCCTCTTCAATAGCTTTCATGGCCCATTCCAGTTCGTTATAGCTGGCACCCAATTGGTCTTCATCTGTCCGGTCATCTCCCCATAAGCCATCTGTTGGGGCTGCTGTTCTGATTTCCTGGTTTATACCTAGGTGTTCGGCAATTGCATACACCTCACTTTTCATCAAATCTGCAATTGGACTCAGATCAACTCCTCCATCTCCATATTTGGTAAAAAAACCTACGCCAAAATCTTCGACCTTGTTTCCGGTCCCGGCAACGAGCAACCCTTTTAAGGCAGCGAAATAATAAAGGGAGGTCATTCTTAATCGAGCTCTGGTATTTGCCAGGGATAAAAATCGGGCTTCCTCATTCTCCACCTGGGGGAATGCGTCTACCAGACTGTCAAACACAGGAGTCAGATTCACTTGAGAAAAGCCCACATTTGAAAAATTATGCTGAAGCCATTCAATATGATTCATGGCTCTGTTTACTTGGGTAGGAGCTTGATGAATCGGCATTTCCAGACATAGAAGTTCTAATCCTGTTTTGGCACAAAGGGTAGAAGTAACTGCAGAATCAATTCCTCCGGAAATACCAATTACAAAACCTTTTACACCAGCTTTGACGGCATAATCTTTTAACCAGTTCACAATGTGATTTGTAACTTTTTCTGTGTTCATTATTGCTAAGTATTTATTAGTTTTGCGACACACAAAAATATTAATTTTTCTTGGCAATTATTTTAAATGAACGTTATTAAATATTTTTTTCTTGTTTTAATTTTTTGGCAGCTTGTTAGCTGTTCTAATAATGATAAGGTGACTGCTGATGTTTCAGGAATTGAAATTAACCTGGATGTAGATAGATTTGAGCAACGATTTTATACGGCAGGTCCTAAAGACCTTCCTACCTTAAAGGCTGATTTTCCATTTCTTTTTCCTGAACCAAACCCTGATTCTATCTGGACCTCAAAGATGAAAGACGAGGATGAATTGTTTCTGTATACTTCCTCACAGGAGGTTTTTGGTGATTTTTCAAAAGAGAAGGAGGGACTTTCAGAGTTATTCAAGCATGTAAAATATTATTTTCCAAAATTTAAAGAACCGCGAATTATTACCATTCTTTCAAATGTAGATTATGAGAATGGAATTATTTATGCGGATAGCCTGATGTTTGTCTCTTTGGATGTTTACCTGGGAAAGGACCATGTGGTTTATGAGGATTATCCGGCATATATCAAACAGAATTTTACGAAGGAGCATTTATTAGTGGATGCCGCGGAACAAATTGAAACAACCATTGTAAGACCATCAGCCTTGAATTCTTATATTTCGAGAATTGTTCAAGAAGGTAAAAAGAAGTACCTGAGTTCACTTTTTTTACCAACAGTTGGTCCTGCCGAAATAATGGGATATAGTCCTGATCAATTAGAATGGGCGGAAATGAGTGAAGCAAATATCTGGAAGTATTTCATTCAAAAAGAGATGTTGTATTCAAATGATGCGACATTAACAGACAGGTTTATCGCAGATGCCCCTTTTTCCAAATTTTATTTAGAAGTCGATAAGGATTCTCCGGGAAGGATCGGCATATGGTTTGGCTGGCAAATTGTAAACTCGTTTATGAAACACAATGACATAGGTATTAATGAAATGCTTGTGCTTGATAACGAAGAACTGTTTAAAAAATCTAAGTACAAACCTAAAAAGCGTTAGCACAAAAGCGCCTGCAGAAAGCGCAAGAGAATTAGTTTAAAAAAAAGAAAGAATAGTTATGGCAGTAAAGCACAGATCAGAAATAAACGTGAAGGTTGGCTTGGATGAAAACAGAGTTCCTGAAGAATTGCATTGGTCCGCGGATGATGGAGCGATAAATAATATGGAAGCAAAAGCCATGTTGTTATCGGTTTGGGATTCCAGTGAAAAGGATACGTATAAAATAAACCTGTGGACCAAGGAAATGCCCGTAAATGAAATGATTCAATTTTTTCATCAAACACTTACTTCCATGGCGGATACCTTTGAGGCTGCCACCAGCGATGATAAAATGAGCGCAACAATGCGTGATTTTTGTGACTATTATGCTGAAAAGATGGGGATCAAAAGACAGTAGCTGTTATACAATATCCTCAATCAGATGAAGGTTCGAAGGCTAAAATATCTTTGAGGATTTTTCTGTAGTCTGCTTCATTGTTTACGAAGTCAAGCTCAGATACGTCAAGAATCAGGGTGTTTAATTCTTCTTTTGATTTGATAAAGGATATATAACCTTTATGGATCTTATCCAGGTAATCGGCTTGGATATTTTGTTCGTAATCCCTGCCTCTGCGTTTAATATTTTCTATCAGTCTTTCTGTATTTTGATACAAAAACACATAAACATCAGGTTTAGAAATTTCCTTGTACATGATGTCAAACATTTTTCGATACAGACTATATTCTTCTTTGGGTAAGGTCACCTGGGCAAAAATCAAGGATTTGAAAATATAGTAGTCAGAGACGATGAAGTTTTTAAACAAATCAAATTGTGACAGGCCATCGGTTAGTTGGTGATACCTGTCTGCTAAAAAACTCATTTCTAAAGGAAAGGCATATCGATCTTCATCCTTATAAAATTTTGGAAGAAAGGGATTATCGGCAAATCGCTCAAGGACTAGTTTCGCATTATAATCATCACCAATTCTTTTCGCTAAACTTGTTTTACCTGACCCGATATTTCCTTCGATTGCGATATAATTATACTTTTCTACCAGTGAAATAGGACGAATAAGTTGATGCGCTATCTTTTCAATATGCTGGCTATCCTGGCATTGTTGAAGGCAGATCAGAATGGTTTTTTTAGTGATGGGATGCATAACATTGGGTGCGATTTCAGTTAAAGGAACTAAAACGAATTTCCGTTGCAGCATTGCTGGATGAGGCACCTTCAAGTCATTATAAAAGATGATCTCATCATCAAAAAGTAAAATATCAATGTCTATAATACGATTTATATAGGATGGTCCTGCATCTCTTATCCGGCCCAGTTTATTTTCGATGTTGATCACCGCCTGAATCATTTTTTCAGGGCTGAGGCTGCTGGATACTTCGAGGCAGATATTATAAAAATCCTCTCCTTCAAAGCCCCAGGACTTCGTTTTATATACGGAAGAAACTTTCGTAACATGACCAATATCCTGGTTGATTTCGTCAATGGCACCTTGTAGGTTTTGGAGTTTGTTTCCCAGGTTGCTTCCCAGCGACAGGTATGTTGTACGCACTATTTTCAAGGCAGGTTCTTTTTTGATTTAAATCATCGGAAAATTAACAAGAAGATACTATATTGCTCTAATAATACATTGTTAATTTAGACAAGTACAAAGTAAGTAAAACGAATGTGTAATTAGAATGGCTTTCTGCTTAAGTTTTTAACATTTGTAACTTTGATCGCTTGTAGGCGACATATATAAAAACAC
>NZ_JBPCUJ010000027.1:0-20108 GCF_051011215.1 Lutimonas sp. | reverse complement strand
TTGAGGATCACCGAGTGGAGTGAGGTAATCCTGCTGGAATGTCGAATATGGAATATCGAATGTTGAATGCCGAATGTCGAATATAGAAGTATTTTTAATTGAACTGTGGTTGAGTGATATTCGCTGTTTCATCTGATCAGGAAACCTGTATGAAATGGTCTTTCAAAGGATTCATATGAACATCATTTTGGGACGCATTTTTTAATTCGTACCGCATTGAAATTGTCTGGAAGCAGGGTATAGAGATTCAAATAACAGTAGTCACTATTAATTTGGCGTATGTTATTTCCTTTTGTGTGGCCTAAGAATCAATCCTAAAGGTTTGTCATAGGTAAGGTAATTTGCAAACCAATCGAAGAAGGCCACAAACTTATTTCTGAAACCGATAAGCGAAACAATATGCACAAACATCCATAAGAACCAGGCAAAACCACCTTGAAATTTCCATTTTTTGAGATCTACAACAGCTTTTTTTCGACCAATCGTAGCCATGACTCCGCTGTCTTGGTATTCAAATTGTTTCATTGGCTTGTTGTTCGACAGACTCAAGATGTTTTTAGCCAGTAATTTTCCTTGCTGTTTTGCCACAGGAGCAAGCATAGGTAAGCCCCTGGGATTCTCTTTTGTACTATGAGCCGCCACATCACCGATGGCAAAAACACCTTCTGTATCGATTACTTGATTAAAAGCATCAACTAGAATTCTATTTCCACCTCCAATTGATTTTTCAGGTAAACCTTTGATAGGAGCACCTTTTACTCCAGCAGTCCAGATCAGAGTATCTGTCTTAAAAGAGCTGCCGTCAGAAAGAGTTAATTCATCATGTTTATAGTTAGTTACCCTTGAATTGAGGCAAACATTGACTCCAAGTTTTTCCAGGTATTCCAAACTTTTCTGGGAGGCTTCTTCAGACATGGCTTTTAAAAGTCTTGGTGAGGACTGGTATAAATTGATACTTAGTTTTGTAGTGTCCAAATCCGGAAAATCTCTGGGAATCACATAACGTTTCATTTCCGCCAAAGCCCCAGCCAATTCTATCCCGGCAGGACCACCTCCCACAATGGCAATATTCAAGATTTCTTCCAAAGATTCATCCTTCTGTTTCGTGAGAGATCTTTCTAAATTCTGGAAAATAAAACTGCGCATGTTTAAGGCATCCGGAATTGATTTCAGCGGGAACAATTTATTTTTAATGGTTTCAAAACCAAAGAAGTTACTCTTACTGCCCGTAGCTATTATTAAATAATCATAATGAAAACTCCCTACGGATGTTTTTATTCTTTTCTTTTCTGCATCAACCGATCTCACCTTAGTCATTCTGAAACGCAGGTTTTTTTGCTTTCTAAAAATTCTTCTCACCGGATAAGCTATACTGTAAGGCTCCAGACCTCCGGTGCCAATCTGGTACATCAGCGGTTGAAAGTTGTGGTAATTATTTTGATCAATTAACAAAACCTCGACATTTTTATTTTTAAAGGATTTTGCCAGTGTAATGCCCCCGAACCCGGCCCCGATGATGATTATTTTATGTTTTTTAGCCATGAAGCATAGAAATGTCTGTTAAAGATACTGTTTGATAGGTTCCTATCTTCATTCGAAAATATTAATTATTTATCAATTCGCAGCCTTATCTAATTGATAAATAACAGGAAAGGTTTGTCATATCGATTTTGTTTAGTGACTTATGGTTATTGATTTAAATGCAATAGGCAAACATTGTTAAAATAGCCGTATCTTTTAATTTTAAAAATTGATTTGAATTAATGTCTTTAGTAAGTGTTGTTGTTGTAGGGGGAGGTTTAGCTGGTTTGACTTCTTCACTGCATCTTTCTCGTTTAGGAATTGATGTTACCTTAGTTGAAAAAAATGACTTTCCGCGGCATAAAGTATGCGGAGAATATCTTTCCAACGAGGTCCTTCCTTACCTAAATTTTTTGGGTATTGATCCCTTTGAGAAGGGAGCGAAAAAGATTCGGAATTTTGAGATGAGCTCAGTAGGAGGGACATCTGTGAAGGCAAAACTGCCCTTGGGAGGATTCAGTATAAGTCGGTATAGTCTCGACGAAATGATGTTGCTAAAAGCAAAAGATCAGGGAGTAGTCGTACTTCAGGATACCGTTTTAAATATTGAGTTTAAAGAGGATCAATTTATCCTGAGTTTAAAAAATAACGAAAATCTGAATGCTGTTTTTGTGATTGGAGCTTATGGAAAAAGATCAATTTTGGATCAAAAATTAAATAGATCTTTTTTTAAATCCAAGGCACCTTTTTTGGCGGTAAAATCTCATTTCAAGGGAGAATATCCTGAAGACCTGGTTGGTTTGCATCATTTTTATGGTGGTTATTGTGGCGTCTCAAATGTAGAGGGTAACAGGATTAATATTTGTTATATCACGGAGTATGATCAATTCAAGAAATATAAGAACATTGAAGAGTTTCAACAGAAAATTATGCACCAGAACGGTGTTTTAAAAAAGATATTAGAAAATTCCGAGCCTACTTTTGAAAAACCCATAACGATCAGCCAAATCTCATTTGCCAAAAAACAATTGGTGGAGCATCATATTTTGATGAGTGGAGACAGTGCTGGAATGATACATCCCTTGTCGGGAAATGGAATGAGTATGGCCATTCGAAGTGCCAAAATAATTTCCGAATTAATTGGACAATATTTCAATGAATCTATCAGTCGATCGGAGTTAGAGAAACAGTATGAAAAAGAATGGAATAAGACCTTTAAACTTAGACTGAGGATCGGTAGAGTTTTGGCTTCTTTATTTAGAATGAAAAAACTGACATTGTTTTCAATAGGTCAATTAAAAAAGTTTCCCAACCTGCTTTCAACAATCATTAGAATGACTCATGGAAAATTAATTGAAACAGCATGATAAGTACCAAGACCAGAAGTAACGAAAGGGAGATCATGGATGATTTTTCATTGGAAGGAGCTCATTTGAGGGAGAACCTTGATATTTTGGCTACCATCAATAAATGGCTGGGAGGGAATCACATTTCTTTGAATGGTGTCGAGAAGTTAGTTGCCAATGAATCCAGGCAACAAAAAATAAAAATCGTAGATCTGGGCTGTGGCAATGGAGACATGTTAAGACGGATCTCCAAATTGGGTATCCAACTGGGTTATGACTTTGAGTTGATTGGAGTTGACGCCAATAAAGACACCATAAATTACGCAAGAGAGTTGTCTGTTGGCTATGAAAACATAACATTTATTCAATTAAATATTTTTTCAGAAGAATTTAGGGATGTGAAGTATGATATTGCTTTATTGACATTATTCCTTCATCATCTGAGCAATGAAGAAATCATAGAAAATTTAAGCAGAATTAAAGACAAGGCGTCCTTGGGAATTGTTGTAAATGATTTACAAAGAAGTAAAATTGCCTATTTTTTATTCAGTATCATCAGTGTATTTTTTAACAATAAAATAGTAAGAAATGATGGTTTAGTGTCTATTCTACGATCATTTAAGAGAAATGAGCTAGAGAATTTTGCGAAATTATTAAAAATTAAAAGCGAGATTGGCTGGAGATGGGCCTTCAGATTCCAATGGGTCATGTATACAAAAATATGAGTGTAAAAATAGTATCGGTGGCGAAAGCCTTGCCAAAATATACGAGAAATACCAAGGATATTATTCCTTATCTTGATCTGTGGTTGTCTGGTCAGGAGAGTCGTTTCAGAAGGAAGATTATCAAAATATTTGAAAATGCCGGTGTGGATAAACGCTATTCAATTATGGATGCGGAAGAAGTATTTCATAAAACCAGTTTTGAAGAAAAAAACGATATCTACGAAAGGGAAACCGTGATTTTGGCTGAATCCAGTTTAAAGAAATCCCTAAGGAAGTCTTCCCTGGAGGCCAAGGATATTGATTTTTTGATTACCGTTAGTTGTACAGGAATTATGATTCCATCACTCGATGCCTATCTGATCAATCGCTTGGATATGAAACAAGATACCGTTCGTTTACCTGTAACAGAAATGGGCTGTGCTGCCGGAGTGTCAGGAATAATATATGCCAAGAACTTTTTAAAAGCAAACCCAGGAAAAAGGGCTGCCGTGGTGGCCGTAGAATCTCCGACCGCAACCTTTCAGCTGGATGATTTTTCTATGGTAAATATGGTGAGTGCCGCCATTTTTGGTGATGGTGCTGCCACGGTTATATTATCCTCCTGCGAAGAAGACAGGGGGCCGGTAATTGTAGATGAGGCCATGTATCATTTTTATCATGCAGAACAAATGATGGGCTTTAAGCTGAGAAATACCGGATTGCAAATGATTCTTGATAAATCCGTTCCGGAAACCATTGCGAGTCACTTCCCTGCTATTGTACATCCTTTTTTGGAAAAAAATCAAGTGCAAATAGCTGATGTTGACCATTTAATTTTTCATCCCGGTGGAAAAAAGATCGTGCAGACAGTGGAGTCTTTGTTTGGTAGCCTGGGGAAGAACATCAATGATACCAAGGAAGTGCTGAGATTATATGGAAATATGTCCAGCGTAACAGTGCTGTATGTCTTACAGCGATTTTTAGAAAGAGATATAAAGGAGGGAGATTTGGGCTTGATGTTAAGTTTCGGACCCGGATTTTCAGCACAAAGAGTCTTATTACAATGGTAAAAGAATTTAATACAAATGATTGGGCTTTGATATTGGGAGGATCGAGAGGTCTCGGCCTGGCTTCAGCTAAAAAATTGGCCTCAGAAGGGATGAGTGTTTGCATCGTGCATCGGGATCGAAAAAGTGATTTAAGACTCATTGAACAGGATTTTGATGAAATTAGAAAATTTGGAAATTCCTTTATTTCCTTTAACAAGGACTTATTGAAAGAAAATGATAAGATTGAAATTCTGACGGACTTGAAAGAGACAATAGGGACAGCAGGGAATATTAAATGCTTGCTGCACAGCGTGGCAAAAGGTAATTTAAAGCCGATGGCGGATGCATCAAATTCTTTGACAAGTCTGGATTTTCAGTTAACCATTGATGCTATGGCCATAAGCTTGCTCGATTGGTTCAAGTCGCTCTTTGACGCTGAGTTGTTTGCAGAGGATGCCAGAGTGATCAGTTTTACAAGCGAAGGAGGAAGAAGGGCCATGAAAAATTATGCCGCTGTATCCGCAGCCAAGGCAGGACTAGAGGCTATTACCAGAAACATTGCTTTGGAGTTTGCTCCCTTCGGTGTCAGAGCCAATTGCATTCAGGCGGGAGTGACGGATACCAGATCATTGAGAATGATTCCAGGAAGTGATAAAATCAAAGAACAGGCCATAATGAGGAATCCATTTTCAAGATTAACAACCACTGAAGACGTCGCCAATGCCGTTTATCTTTTATGTAAAAAGGAAGCAGCCTGGATCAATGGATGCATATTACCTGTGGACGGAGGAGAACATATAAATTAAAGTTATGGGGTCTGATGAGATAATGACATTTCTGCCATATTGCAAACCGTTTTTGTTTGTAGATACTTTGACTCACATAAGTGAGGAGGGAGTCACAGGATGTTATACTTTTGATAAGGACAGTTATTTTTACAAAGGACATTTTAAAGACAATCCGATTACCCCAGGTGTTATTCTGACAGAAACCATGGCACAAATAGGTGTGGTTTGTCTGGGCATTTATTTAATGAGAAAAGAACTAAAAACTTCCTTACCTGCTATTGCTTTGAGTTCACATGAGGTAGATTTTTACCTACCTGTAACTCCTGGTGAAAAGGTAACTGTTGTTTCTGAAAAACAATACTTTAGGTTTCGTAAATTAAAGTGTCAGGTAAATTTGTATAACGAAGAGGGAGGATTGGTGTGTCGTGGTAAAATCGCCGGAATGATTGGGTCAAACAATGGGTAAAAGAATCGTAATAACGGGTATGGGAGTGGTAGCGCCGAATGGGGTTGGTATTCAACAGTTCTTGAAATCAATTCAGGATGGCATTTCTGGAATTCGCTATTTTGAAGAGCTAAAAGAGCATGGTTTTTCATGTTGTATTGGAGGTGTTCCAGAGGTAAGTGAAGAACTAAAAGCAACGTACCTTACCAGCTTACAGCTGAAAAATTTCAACAGTTCGGGAATTCTTTACGGTTGTATGGCAGGGATGGATGCCTGGAGAGATGCAGGTTTTGCAATAGATTCGGAAAGTCAGGTTGATTTTGACACCGGAATCGTATTTGGAACAGGCCAATCAGGTGTGGATAAATTCAGGGAGGCTATTTATAAATTGGATGACGGTAAGGTACGAAGGTTAGGCAGTACTACAGTAGCTCAGACCATGGCCAGTGGAATCAGCGCTTATTTAGGTGGTATTTTAGGCTGTGGTAATCAGGTAACAACTAATTCATCTGCTTGTACAACGGGGACAGAAGCCATTTTAATGGGAGCTGATCGGATCAGACAAGGAAAGGCCAAGCGCATGTTGGTTGGCAGTTGCAGCGATCATGGTACCTATATCTGGGGTGGATTTGATGCCATGAGAGTGATGACTTATAAACATAACCAGGATCCGAAAAGTGGGTCCAGACCAATGAGTGCTTCTGCATCCGGTTTTGTACCCGGTTCCGGGGCCGGTGCTTTTTTATTAGAGGATCTGGAGAGTGCAAAAAAGCGAGGAGCTACTATTTATGCTGAAGTTTTGGGAGGGCATATAAACTCTGGTGGGCAGCGCAATGGAGGAAGCATGACGGCCCCCAATGCCGAGGCCGTTCAGCGATGTATTCAATCAGCGATCACAAATGCAGGAATAAAGGCTGAAGAGATCGATTGTATCAACGGACATTTAACGGCAACAATGAAGGATGCGATGGAGATTAGGAATTGGAAAGAGGCCCTGGGCTATTCCAAAGAGAACTTCCCTTTGATCAATTCTCTGAAAAGCATGACAGGTCATTGCCTCGCTGCCGCCGGAAGTATTGAATCAGTTGCAGCTGTGTTGCAAATTGTTCATGGCTTTGTTTTTCCTTCCATTAATTGCGAAGATTTGCATCCTGAGATAGAGAAAATGATCTTACATGAATCGATTCCGGGCCGAATAAAGAATTTAGAGGTCAATACAGTTGCCAAGGCTAGTTTTGGTTTTGGAGATGTAAACGCCTGTATCGTTTTTCAAAAATTTAAAGACTAGTATATGAATAAAGAAGAAATGATTTTAAAATTAAAGGAAATAGTCAAACCTTATATTCAGGACCAGGAGGCCTTTGAATCCCTGAATGAGGAAACCGACTTTATCAATGATTTAAAAGTGAATTCTGCAAATTTGGTAGATATCGTATTGGATGTGGAAGACGCCTTTGATATAGAAATTGACAATGAATCAATGGAGCAGATGCTGACGGTTCAGAAGGCAATTGAGATTATTCAGAAGAAATTGGCTTAGGCTTGAGTTATGATAGGCAACGATATTGTAGACATACCTTATTCACGTCAGTTTTCTGATTGGAAACGACCTGGTTATCTGGAGAAATTATTTACCTGTAAAGAAAGATTGCAAATAAAGGAGTCTACTTGTAGTGAGCGCATGGTTTGGCGTCTTTGGTCAATGAAAGAAAGTGCTTATAAGGCGGCCTTTAGAAATTCCAAGGAAAGAGTTTTTAATCCCGGAAAATTTATCTGCACCACCTCTGATGAGGTTGGTGGAAAAGTACACTTTAAAGACAGGGTATTTCATACCCATAGCTCCATTAATGGAAGTTCAATTCATTCCGTGGCCTGGGAGGAGGGTGGAGATCCTTCAAGATTGAGTTCCGTTTTAAAAAAATTTGACACCAAGTTGTCATCAGCTGATCTATATCAATACCTGTTGAAGAAAGTGGCTGTCATTAGCAACTGTAAAATGAAAGATTTGACCTTGAAGAAAACGCTCAATGGCATCCCTGAAATTTTCAATAAAGGTGAAAAAGTGGATGTTTTATGTTCTCTAAGTCATCATGGTGATTTTGGAGCTATTTTAATTTATCATTGAAATGAATGAGTTTCTGGCATATTTTAAGCACAAACTAGACGTAGACAAACGGCTGGTTTTGATCTATATTTTTGTGTATGGAATATGGGGGATTTTAATGGATCAGTTCGGTACTTTTTCAGAGATTGCCAGATTTACTTTTTGGTGGCAGGTGATTACCGTCTATTTAGTCTACATGATCCCAATCTCACTTTTGTTAAGAGGCCTTCCTTTTTATCAGCAATATGCCTATGGTTTGGTCTTTATGGGCCTTTTAGAATTCAGTGGATATGCGCTTCAAACTTCTTATGCTTACCCAGATAATCTTTTGGATGGATTTTTTGGGGTCCGGAATTTTAGTTTAGCCATGGCCTTATTTTTTGCATTCTATTTTCCTGCAGGGAATTGGTTGGTCAACAAAATCTATCTAAGATTGTTTACTTCTTCCGGATAGTTTTGATTACATGGCTCGTTTTCATAACTTTAGAAGGCTTTTATCATGTAACCAGCCTTTAAAATTAAATGATGACTAACCGAAGATCCTTTTTAAAAAAATCCGCTCTCGTGATGGCGGCCAGCTCAGTACCTTTTCCTCACTATTTATATGCACATCAGAAACCAAAGTTGGGTGTTGCTCTGGTAGGACTGGGTTACTATAGCAAGGATTTGTTGGCCCCGGCCTTACAATTAACGAAGCATTGTGAATTAAAAGGAATTGTCACAGGAACTCCCGAGAAGATCCCGGTATGGAAGTCAAAGTACGGGATTCCAGACAGGAATATTTACAATTATGACAATATGCATCAAATAGCCAATAATGAAGATATTGATGTCGTTTATATTGTGCTTCCAAATACAATGCATAAGAAATATACCATTATAGCGGCTGAGGCGGGCAAACATGTTTGGTGTGAAAAGCCGATGGCTACTTCAGTAAAAGATTGCGAGGAAATGATCGCATCATGCATGAAGAACAAGGTAAATTTAACCATAGGATACAGGATGCAGCATGAGCCGGTAACGAATAAAATAATTGAAATGGCTTCTTCAAAGCCCTTTGGAAAGATCAATACCTTAACCGCTGAAGCAGGATTTTTCAATAGAGGAGGAGACGGTACGCATTGGAAACTGCATAAAGAATTAGGAGGTGGCGCTATGTTTGATATGGGAGTTTATCCCTTAAATGCTGTTCGTTATGCGACTGGCTTGGAACCAATTAGTGTGAGTGCCCGTATGGAAAATTCTCGACCGGAATTGATAAAAGTTGATGAAACAACTTTTTTTGATCTGGATTTTCCAGGCGGAATAAAAGCCAGATGTAAAACTTCATTTGCAGAGAATTTGAACCATTTAAAGATAGATTGTGCAAAAGGCTGGTATGAGTTGCAGCCTTTTCAGTCATATTCGGGAGTTACTGGTAAGACGAGCGAAGGAACCATATTTAAGGCTTTTGCCGGTAACCAGCAGGCCAGACAGATGGATGATGATGCTTTGGCCATCATGAATAATACACAGGTGATTGTGCCAGGTGCGGAAGGATTGAAGGACATACGAGTGGTTGAAGCCATATTTGAATCCATCCAGAAAAAAGGCATGACAATTCAAATTTGATGCTGTTCGTTCTAATTGGATCTTTTTCAAATAATGATAAGCTTGCTTTAAAAATGATTTAAATCATTATAATTGACATCGCTCTTAAGTAACTTTGATAGTAATGACCAAGATGCAATTATGAATCATAGTTTGCACATACCAAATAGTGTCAAATCTTTTTTAATTGAAGTTGGAGAGCTATCTTATTTTGCAGGACGTTATTTTAAAGAAGTATTTACCAGGCCCTTTGAGTTTAAGGAATTAATGAGACAATGCTATCAAATGGGTAATAAATCACTCATGCTTGTTGGCGTTACAGGTTTTATTCTTGGTTTGGTAATGACATTGCAAACACGTCCTACTTTATTAGAGTTTGGTGCCGGTTCGTGGATGCCATCCATGGTTGGGATTTCCATCGTTCGGGAAATCGGACCTGTCATTATCGCTTTGATATGTGCCGGGAGAATTAGTTCCGGTATTGGTGCGGAGTTGGGTTCCATGCGGGTGACCGAACAAATCGATGCCATGGAAGTTTCAGGAACAAATCCTTTTAAATATTTGGTGGTTACCAGAATTACAGCGGCAACTTTAATGATCCCGTTGTTGATCATTTTTGGTGATGCGATTGCCTTATTAGGATCGGCACTGATTGAAAATCTAAAAGGGGATGTTTCATTTGTATTATTCTTTAATGCGGTTTTTGACGCATTGGAGTATTCGGATACCAATCCGGCAATTATCAAATCTTTCTTTTTTGGATTTGCGATAGGGCTTGTTGGTTGTTTTAAAGGCTATAATTGCAAACGAGGAACCGTTGGAGTGGGAGAGGCATCAAACACGGCAGTGGTATTTACTTCCATGTTGCTTTTTGTGATCGACTTTATTGCAGTGTTTGTAACAGATATTTTTTATAACTGAAAGGATGAGTCAAACAGAGGAACATACAAGCATGCTTAGCATCAGCAACCTAAAAAAGCGATTTGGAGATAATATTGTTTTGAAAGGGTTTCATATGACGCTAAAACCAGGTGAGAATCTGGTTATTATGGGAAAGTCAGGTTCGGGTAAATCTGTGCTCGTCAAATGTTTGATGGGTTTGATACAACCAGAGGAGGGCCACATTAAAATTATGGGCCAGGATGTTTTGCAACTGGAGCATGCTGAGTTGGATCTGTTGAGAAAAAAGATTGGATTTCTTTTTCAGGGAAGCGCACTATACGATTCCATGACGGTACGGGAAAATTTAGAATTTCCATTGAGAAAGCAACACATGCCTCAAAAAGACAAAGATGCACTTGTCATTCAGGCTTTGGAGTCAGTCGGTTTAATAGATGCCATCAATGTAATGCCGAATGAGTTGTCAGGAGGTATGAAAAGAAGAGTTGCTCTGGCAAGAGCGATCATATTACATCCGAAAATTATTATCTATGACGAACCAACAACAGGTTTAGACCCAATAACAGCCAAAGAAATAATTCAACTGATGAGAGATGTTCAGCGAAAACATGGGTCTTCAGCGTTAATTATAACACATGATGTGGATTGTTCACGTGTGATCGCAGATCGAATGATATTATTGATCAATGGAGTTAATTATGCCGAAGGAAGCTTTGAAGAATTGTCAAATTCTTCGGATGAAAATATTAAGGC
Organism: Lutimonas sp.; assembly: GCF_051011215.1. Classification (NCBI taxonomy): domain Bacteria; kingdom Pseudomonadati; phylum Bacteroidota; class Flavobacteriia; order Flavobacteriales; family Flavobacteriaceae; genus Lutimonas; species Lutimonas sp. Next base: position 8,908 of record NZ_JBPCUJ010000027.1, on the reverse strand, counting down.
ATTTTTTAAATAAAAGAGTATGAAAGTCACTAGTTCACAAAAATTGAGATTAGGCCTGTTCGTTTTAGTAACGGGGATCATTCTTGTGGTTTCTCTTTATGTAATTGGAAAGAAACAGAATTTATTTGGAGATACCTTCGAAATTACAGCAGTTTTCACAAATGTAAAAGGGCTTAAAATTGGAAACAATGTGCGTTATGCCGGAATTAATATTGGCACAGTACAGGATATTGTCATGTTGAATGATTCAACGATTTGCGTAGGTCTTGTGATAGAAGAGGGGATTCGCAAGCATATGAAGAAGAATGTATATGCTATTATTGGCTCAGATGGTTTGGTGGGAAGCATGGTGGTCAATATTTTACCGTCAGACAGCAAAGGAATTGGGTTGCAAACAGGTGATACCATCAGGTCTGTTGGTCAGAGGTCAACAACAGATATGATGTCAACGCTGAGCAATACCAACGATAATGTGGCAGCTCTGTCAGAAGAATTGTTGAAAATTTCTCTTCGTATTAATGAAGGAAAAGGAACATTAGGATTGTTATTGAATGATGAGGCCATGGCACAAGACCTGAAAGAAACCATGCTGCATGTAAATCATGCCAGTAAAGAAGCATCCGTTACGATATCGGAAATTAAACAACTCGTCCAGACAGCTTCTCAGGAGAATAACGTGCTCAATGTTTTTTTAAAAGATTCTGTCGCTGCTGAGCAGGTCAGGGCAGTGATAAGCAATTTAGAAGCATCGAGTAAAAATGTGAATACAGTAATTCAGAATCTCAATGAACTTATTTTGAAAGTAAAAGAAGGAGAGGGGACGTTTAATTATTTGGTAACAGATACAACCCTTGTGAGGGATATCAATGAGACTGTAAAGAACTTGAAGGAAGGCAGTATTTTACTCAATGAAAATCTGGAAGCTTTAAAACACAATACTTTCTTTAAGGGATATTTTAAAAAGCAGGAGAAAGCGCGTCGTAAAGAAGAGAAGAAACTGGAACAGTGAAAACAATAGTAAAAAAATGGTCATGGATAGCTATAAGTGCGGATTGGTTTTATCAGGTGGGGGCGTACGAGGGGTAGCTCACATAGGTGTCATTAAGGCCTTGCTCGAATACAATATTGTTCCTGATGTGGTCTCTGGCTCATCAGCAGGAGCAGTTGTGGGAGCTCTGTATTGCAATGGCTATACTCCCGAACAAATGTTAGAGTTCTTTAAGCTGATTCCCATATTTCAGGTCAATAAGTTTGCCTTGCTAAAACCCGGATTTATTGATACGGATAAATTTTACCCTGATTTTAAAAAGTATTTTCCTCATGACCGTTTTTCCGGATTGGAAAAAAAGTTATTTGTCACCACCGTCGATTTATGCCAGGGAGATGTGAAGGTGTTTGACCAAGGAGATCTTATCCGGCCATTACTGGGATCTTTGGCCTTCCCAGGATTGTTTTCTCCCATTCTCATGGATAAGGTGATTTATGGAGATGGAGGAATTTTGGACAATTTTCCGATTGCTCCTTTGATGGGTATCAGTGATCGGTTAATCGGTGTTTACGCCAGTCCTTTAAATAAGATAGCACCAATGGAGCTTAAGAATTCTCTTAAAGTTTTAGAACGGGCGATCCGAATTAATTATTCAAAAAGGTCATTGGCGAAGTTTAAACATTGTGACTTGATGTTTCAGCCCAAAAAGTTACATGATTACGCACTTCTCGACATTGGAAAAATTGATGAGATCTTTGCGATAGGGTACGAATGTGCGATTGAGACCTTAAAAAAAGAGGGGCCCCTTATGCCATCTGAATCATGAATCACTTCGAAGATCTATGCAGGTAATTTCAGGACGCATTCCTAATCTTCCAGGGAAGCCAAGCCAGCCCAAACCTCTGTTCACATTGAGGTATTGATTCCCTTCCCGATGCAGTCCAGCCCAATGTTTGTATTTATATTTGATAGGGCTCCATTGTTTGTTCTTTAACCGCACGCCTGCCTGCATGCCATGAGTATGACCAGATAAGGTCAGGGAGATATCAGTGAGATGCACCACTTCTTCATTCCAATGTGTTGGGTCATGAGAGAGCAAAATTTTAAAGGGAACATGTGAAGTATTTTTAATTGCTTTATTCAAATCACCATATTGTTTAAAGGGTGGGTTTCCCCAGTTTTCAACTCCTAATATGGCAATTTCTTCTCTGTTTTTCCTGATGATGCTGCCTTCATTCATCAACAGTTCAAAGCCGATTTTTTTATAAAAGTACTGGATGGATTCTAAATTACTTTTTTTCAATTCCGGCGTTTCCCAGGAACTATAGTCTCCATAATCATGGTTGCCCAATACAGCGAATTTTCCCGTTTTGGCTTTCATTTTTCCCATGATCTCAGCCCAGCCTTTTAATTCCCAGGCAAAATTGTTTACAAGATCTCCGGTAAAAAAAATAAAATCAGGTTTCTGTTGATTGATCAGGGTTACCGCCCTGTCGAGGATATGGTATCGAAAGTTAAAACTGCCGAGATGCAAGTCCGAAATATGAACGATCCTTAATTTATCAAAGGCTTTCGGTAAGGTATGTACCTGTATATGCAAATGGTGTACCTTGAATCTGTAAAGTGCCTTGAATATGGCATAAATAATTACGAAGAAAGGTAGAAAGCCACCAAGTAAGCCTACGAAGGGAATGATAATCAATGATTCTTTTTCGGAGAGTACATGATGTGAAAAATATAGGATGGAAATGATGATGATAAAAATGATTTTTGGAATAAATGACGATACCGTGAGACCATACAAAGAGGTAATCAACAGGTGTTTACGTTGCGGATGAATTCTGTCCAATCGAACTTTTAAGATAGCAATCGCTGTTATCAAGCCGATGGTAAAGAACCAGAAAGATATGTGAATTGCAAGTCTCAATTGAGGCATATTTAAAAGCTGGGTTATTGATTGCAGCCAGTAAAATGCAAGGACATCAATAATAAATATTGCAAGGCAAAGCAGAAATATTGAAAAATTTGAAAATGATCTCATAGACGCTGTTTCTTATCATGTTCAACTATGCGACGTTTGTCTTTGTTTGCCCAGTAAAACCCCTTGACTCCTGCCACCCAATGAGGATACATAAATATCAATAATATCTCTTCTATTGTTTCAATGACACCAATAATAATCATGGCAAAGAACAGCCAGTATAAGGGGCCGAAGAATAGTAACCAAAGAATAAATACTGCCTGAATAACAGCTGACAATTTTGCGAGGTAGGTATGAAAAGCGGTTGCTTTCCCATATTTTTTAAAAGCGATGATCATTTGAAAACAATACAAAATAAATGGAATAAGAATCCATTGGAAGTTTGCTACAATAAACTGATTTTCAAAAACCAGCAATCCAACAAACCCTACCAGCAGCGTGATTTGATCTCCAATGGAATCCAATTGAGAACCTCTAGGGCTGGTAATTTTCAATCTGCGAGCAAGAAATCCATCTATCATATCTGTGCTGTAGCTCAGCAATAATAACCAGGTAAAAAGTTCACGATTGCCCAGCCAGGCAATGAGCAGTAAAAAAGGTGCGGCAAAAATCCTATAGAATGAAAACCAATCGGCAATATTGAAATTCTTAAAAGTCAACATAGATCTACACCTTTTTAGTAGTCTAGGAATTAAAGTAAAAGCCTAGAATGAATAAATATCCCATTTTTGATCAGGTCCCTGAACTGCAATCATGCGTTCGCCTATAAAATGGGTCGTAAAATCAGGAGCTTCACCGCTTTTCATTTTACTCGGAACATAGTTTCTCGGATTCAATCCGGCAGTCAATGCTTTCCCGTTTGAATCGATCACATATTCTTCAATCTGATAACTGACGACGTCTTTCCCGAGTAAATTATTTTTTCCGACAACTTCTTTCGAATATTGCATCACCAGCGCAAATCCATTTGCAAAGACCGTGGCATTTACATATTGACATTCAATCACTGTTTTACCTGTCTTATCAATATACCCATAGAAATGAATACCTTCTTTTACAGCTGTAATAATAGTCCTTTCATTGCTGAATTTTGGAAGCGTCACAGCACCTTTTTCACCCTTTTTTAATGCGATATCTTTGCGAAAATCGACAATCATTTGTCCCTGTTGATCAATGAATGCCCATTGATCTCCTTTCTGTATAGCAGCAAGCCCTTCATTAAAATTTTCGATGTGATCTAAATCCTGTAATAGTTGAGCGTTCATAGAGATACACATCATAAAAGCGAACGCAAAAGTGATAGCTGTTTTCATGATAAAATAGTAAAGGTTAAACCTATTAAAGGTAGCTTCTTCATCATCTAAATACAATGATAAAAATCATGAATTTGAAAAAAAAAGAATTATAAAGGCATAAAATATGATCAGAATAAAAGCTGAATTATATATGTAAAATTCAGCTTTTTATACATGGTTTAGGTCAATGAAATGTTTTTCAAGATCCATTTTGTGCAATCGTCGAAGGAATCAAAAATTCTATCCTCCGATACCAAATCCGGAATAATATCAATGGAATTCATCAAATAAAGAGGTTGTTTTTGTACATCCACTAATAAAATATGGATGTCTTTCTTCTCCAGTTCCAACATAACATCTTCAAGGACAAATAGTCCGGATTGATCTATATAAGGTACCCTGTCCATTCGTATAATGACATGGGAGGCGCTCGCGGGTATCTGTTTAGCAAGGACTTGAATAAAACTTGTGGATCCAAAGAAAATAGGACCTTTTATATGTTTGATAAACACCTTTTCCTTCATTTCTTCAGGAAATTCTAATTCATCAGTCCAGGATTTTTCTGCTTTTAATGTTTTTACATCTGATTTGTTTTCGGTTGAATCGCCCATTTTTTTCATAAAAACAAGAGAAGCAATTATCAGTCCAATTCCAACGGCATAAACCAGGTTCCAGAAGGTAGAAAGAAGCAATACAACAATCATGACGATTACTTCTGTAGAAGGCATAGATGGTACGGCTCTTAGACCTTTATAATCCATAACACCGATCCCTACTGTCAGGAGGATACCTGCTAGAACAGCAGCCGGAATTTTGGATGCCAATGGTCCAATTGCAAGAAGTATGAACAGTAACAATGTTCCTGCAATCATACCGGAAATTTTTGTTTTTCCACCGGCGTTAATATTGACAACAGTTCTGATAGTTGCACCGGCACCTGGTAAACCTCCAAATAAACCACCAATACTATTTCCAATACCCTGGCCGATTAATTCGCGATTTGGTTTATGGCTGGTTTTGGTCATATTATCCGCTACAACAGAGGTCAATAAGGAGTCAATAGCTCCGAGAAATGCCAAGGTAATTGCGGTGAAAATATAAGGAGATAACGATCCGACCTCAAATTCGGTAAATATTCTGGCTTGAAACATAGGGAAACCACTGGGTATTTCTTCAATGGGCCTGTAATCCAGATCACCTATAATGGCAACACCTGAAACGACCACCAAGGCAACCAATGTGGAAGGGATTTTTGTGGTAATCTTTTTGAACCCGTAAATGATAAAAATGGTGGACAGCGCCAGGATAAGTTCCATATAATTGATAGCTCTTAAAGCTCTTGGTAAACTTTTAATGGCACCAATCACACCAGAGTTTTCCTTGTTTGCAAGTACTTTGGCCTCATTCATGATCTCTTCTTCTGAAATTAATTCAGCACGCCTGATTGTTTCTCTAAAATCCTCAAGTACCAATAATCCTTCTTCTGCTTCATCCTCTAAAATATTTTCAATGATCAGTTCTTCGGCCTCAGGTTTGAACTCCTGAATTCTAGCCTGATCATTCTCCACATAGTATCCGAGAATCGGTAAAATATTGGTGATAATGATGATAAGGCCAATGGCTGTCATAAATCCAGATACCACCGGATAGGGAATATATTTGATATACTTTCCAAGGCCAATGGCTCCAATGAGAATTTGGAATAAACCCGCAATGATAAATACAGATAGTATGATGGGCAGTGCTTTATCGATATTACCGTCATGAGATTGCAAGATTCCGGCAATCAAAATCATACTAACTGCTGTCATTGGCGCAGTTGGTCCGGATATTTGTGTTGAGGTACCACCAAATAATGCTGCAAAAAAACCAAGAAAAATGGCTCCATACAAGCCTGCACTTGGTCCCAATCCTGATGAAACACCGAAGGCAAGTGCCAGAGGCAGTGCCACAATTCCTGCTGTAATTCCTCCTAAGGCATCCCCTCGAATATTGGAAAATAGATTTTTCATGTGTTCTTGGATTTTAGTTAGCTAGTGAAAATAATGATTTTTGGACTATTTCCCATCCTTTTTTTATAGTTTTGAGTTTTAGAATAATCAAATTCTAACCACATTAAATAAATAAATCAATGTTGATTCTTGGAATTGCCGGAGGGACGGGAAGTGGTAAAACGACTGTTGTCAAACAAATTTTGAATGAGCTGCCAGATGCTGAAGTAACTGTTATTTCTCAGGATTCCTATTATAACAAAAATGATCATTTAAGCTATCAGGAAAGATGTAACATTAATTTTGACCATCCCAAGGCCATAGATTTCGACCTTTTGATAGCGCATATCAAAGAATTAAAAAACGGGAATGTAATTGAGCAGCCGATTTATTCCTTTGTTACGCACAATCGCGTTCAGGACACGCTTGTGACCCATCCCAAAAAAGTGGTGATTGTTGAAGGTATTCTCATTCTCACTAAAAAGGAGTTGAGAGACTTGTTAGATATTAAGGTTTTTGTTCATGCTGATTCTGATGAACGTCTTATAAGAAGATTAAAGCGCGATATTCAGGAACGGGGTAGAGATATCGATGAGGTTTTAGAACGGTATCAATCTACCTTAAAGCCTATGCATGAGGAGTTTATCGAACCCACGAAAAGTTATGCAGACTTGATTATTCCGAATGATACGTATAATACAGTGGCCATTGATATTGTGCGTACAGTCATTAACGAAAGTTTAGAAAGATGAATCTAAAACAGTTAAAAGAGAATAAGGTATTTCGATTTCTGAGCAATAAGTACGTTATTGTTTTGGTTCTTTTTTTGGTATGGATGGGTTTTTTCGACGATAATTCTTTTTTTGTGAATCACAGAGAGCTGGACCAGGAAATTGAAAAACTGGAAAATGCCAATGAATATTATAAAAAGCAAATCGAAGCAGATCAAAATGTCATCAATAATTTAAATGATCCGGATTCTCTGGAGAAATATGCCCGTGAGGAATATAAGATGAAAAAAGAGAACGAGGATATTTTTATTATTGAATACGATACGGTGGAAGAAGATTAATTGTTTCCATGGAAGGCAGAAATTAAAATGGAATTTTGAATCAAGAAGAAAACGATGAGGGCTTGTTAAAGATTCAGGCAAAAGAAATAAGCGATTTATTTGCCATGAACGAAGGGAGGCGTCCCAGACTTTTAATAGCGGCATTCGAAACTGTTCAGGAGAAAAAGCTACTCACATGGGCAGGGCTTTTCGCAGATCTCGGCTGTAATGTGGATATTGCGCCATACAAAAGTAAGTTGGAGCATATCCAAAGGCAATGTGTGGAAAATGACACAGATATATTGCTTTTGCTGACTGACGGTTTTTTTCAGAACGAGCCATGGCAAGATTTTCTAACAAGTATTTTAACGGAGTCACCCCATATGATTGCTGCTTTGCACACGTCACAATCAAAGAGCAGTGTGGATTTGTACACGTATGAAACTTCCTGGAGTTTTTTTGATCAGGATGACCTGCCTGTAGTTATAGTTTCAACATTATTGAAAAAACTACTGTCTGAAGGATAACAAAGGAATAGTATAAAATTAATCTTTGGCAATCTGCTTTAACCGGTGATCTTTTCTTCCCAACGGTCTTAACTCATCTTCCATCAATTTTAAATAATGATTTGTTTTGTGTTTTCCCAGGAATTCACGCAGGTCCGTTTCTCGAGTATATGCCAAGGCCTGAAGTGATTTTTTCTTATATTTTTCTTCTTTGTCACTTTCAATGATCTCATAAACTTCGTCTACAAAGCCTTTGTTATAATCCATTAATTTGGTGATTTGATCATTGTCTAGTTTTAGGTGTGACACTCCATTTAATGTACTTAAAACTAATTCTTTAGGAACTTCGGATGTGTTTTTTTTATCAGGCTCTTTCTGAGCACTTATAGGAGTGCTCGATAAAATAAAAGTGAATACTGCAACTAGTAGGGTAATTTTTTTCATGTGATTCATTTTTAATATTAGTTCTGAACTTTAGATATAAGCCAAGAATCAGAATCCTGAGAATTGTTTTGACTAAAGTTTCTAACAAGAATAGATTTGGTAATTTTAGAATTCAGGATCGATTGAAATCAATATAAAATTGCACTCGGACCCAGAAAACAGACATAAGTTAAGCCTTAACTTTTTGCAATAGGTTTGAGTCTATGATCTTTTTTGACCAAAGGCCGAAGCTCGTCTTCCATTAGCTTTAAGTATTTTTTCGTTTTGCTTTTCCCAATTAATTCTTTTAGATCTGTTTCTCTAGTCAAGTGAAGCGCCTGAAGTGATTTTTTTTTGTATTTGTCCTCCTTTTCACTGTCTAGAATTTTATAAACTTCATCAACAAAACCCGAATTGTAATCAATTATTTTTGTGATTTGGTCGTTATCCAGCTTCAATTTTCCAACGCTATTTAAACTGCTTAATAATAGCTCTTTAGGTACGTTGTCTTTATCTTGAGCCGAAGATTTTACACTCATAAAAAAAAGTGCAACAACAATCATAAAACGAGTAAAATTTTTCATGGTATCAATTTTTGATCATAACTCTAAATTACCGAAAAATATCAAGATTCCCTAATTTGAGAATTGAATTTTATCTAACGTTCTGAAAC
>NZ_JBPCUJ010000026.1:0-14178 GCF_051011215.1 Lutimonas sp. | reverse complement strand
CTATGCCACCGGTATTTTTGGGAAATGGCATAATGGGGCCCATTATCCTTACCATCCTATGGGCCGGGGGTTTGATGAATTTGTAGGCTTTACTTCAGGCCATTGGTCGAGTTATTTTGATACTACCGTAGAGAAAAATGGAAAACCATTCTATGCAGAAGGCTACCTGCCTGATGTTTTGACCGATGAAGCGCTCAGCTTTATGAAACAAAAGTCATCAATAAATCAACCTTTTTTCTGTTTTGTTCCCTATCAAACACCACATACACCGCTGCAGGTACCCGATGCCTATTTTGATAAATTCAAAGGGAAAGGCGCAGATGATTTTAATGCCACCATGTATGGGATGGCAGAAAACATTGATGACAATATAGGTAGGTTGTTAGCAGGGCTTGAAAAACTCAAAATCCGAGACAACACCTTGATTATTTACATGTCTGATAACGGCCCCCTGAACCTGCGATATAACAAAGGTTTAAAAGGAAGAAAAGGTCAGGTAAACGAAGGTGGTGTGCGAGTTCCTTTTTTTATGAACTGGAAAGATCAAATAGAACCGGGTATTCGAAATGACTTTCCGCTGGCACATATTGATGTATTGCCCACACTGATACATTTGCTCGGTATTGAGTATAGGCCAAAGAATGCATTGGATGGAATTAATTTTAAAGCACTGCTTACTGACGCTGGCTCTTTGCCGGCAAGAGAGCTGTTTATGGAATGGGGCGGTAACAAAAGAGTTTTGTCAGATAATCATTTGATGATCAATGAGGAGCTATATAATCTGGCTGAGGATGAGGGTCAAAAAGATGATATCAGGTCAGATTTTCCTAAGATCTATGAAGATTTGAATAGCAGCTATCAAAACTGGTATAACGAATTTCTACAAGAAACTGTAGTCAAAGAAATCCCGGTGGGTTATGCAGATTATCCTTCAACAGTATTGCCGGCGCATGAAGCCAATCTCTTTCCTGAATTTGAATTTAGAAAGGACCGCCGTCATACAGGCATTGCCTATCATAGCCTCTATGGCTGGGCCCATGACTGGATCGATGACTGGACAAAAACAAATGCGTATGCTTCCTGGAATCTACGTATTGTGGAAGCAGGAACCTATGAGATACGTATCAATTATGCCCTTTCAAAAAAGAATGTAGGTGCCACCTTGTTGCTTGAGCTGGGCGATCAAAAAATAAGGGTAGCTGACTTAGCCGCTTTTGAGCATACGCCGAGAAAAAGTCATGACAGAATTCCGAGAGAAGTAGAGGCTCCGGAGACCGACTGGAAAACGATAAAGGTGGCAACACTTGAAATCCCTGCAGGTGCCATTGAATTGAAGGTGTCAAGCACCGAAATTCCTGGAGAAAAATCCATTGAATTAAAAGATGTGATTCTCACAAGAATTATAAACTGATTCAATGGGGTCTATTTTAGGAAGGGTTTAAATTTTTGTTTGAAGTCTTTCAAGAAAAATTCCATTCTTAACTTTTAAAATTTATTTTTGTGGCATGCTACAAGTAAACGATATCGCTTTTCGCTATAAGGAGGAGACTGCCCTGCTCGATACTATTAATTTTAAGCTCGAGAAAGGGGAGCATTTATGTGTGATGGGTGAAAGTGGTTGTGGAAAATCTACGCTTCTAAAAGTGATCTATGGACTTTATGACTTGGATAAGGGTTCGATTTCTTGGAATGAAGAACAGGTACTTGGTCCGGCTTTTCATCTGATACCAGGGATGAAGAACTTTAAGTATGTGGCACAGGATTTTGATCTGATGCCTTACACCACTGTGGCAGACAACATTTCTAAATTTTTGTCGAGAATTTATCACGAAGAATCAAAAAAACGGACAGATGAATTATTGGAGGTCATTGAAATGACTGACTTTGCTGAGGTGAAGGTAAAAACGCTTTCCGGAGGTCAGCAACAGCGAGTGGCCATTGCCAGGGCCCTGGCAAAAGAACCCGAATTGTTATTGTTGGATGAACCCTTTGGCCAGATCGATAATTTTAAAAAGCGCTCCTTGAGGAGAATGTTATTCTCCTATTTAAAGGAAAAGAACATTTCTTGTATTGTAGCCACTCATGACGCCGAGGATGCCCTGTCGTTTGCTGATAAGATGATCGTGATTCAACATAGGAAGATCATTGCAGCAGGAACGCCACATGAACTCTATACCAAACCTGCTAATAAATATGTAGCCTCTCTTTTTGACGATGTCAATGAAGTAGCGCTCAATGGTAAAAATCAACTCATCTATCCGCATCAGATCAACATAGTAGCAGATTCTCCTGAAAAAGCCAGCGTGCTTAAAAGCTATTTTAGAGGTTTTTATTGGTTGATCGAAGCAGATTATCAAGGCCAGTCGATTTTTCTGAATCATCATGAAAATATAGCAGCGTCTCAGCAAATATGTATCGATTTCAAGCTGAGCTAGTCAGATTTGGATCATCAGCTCATCACATAGCTGCTTTCTTCTGTTTAGCGATTCACTATGGATAAGGTTGATTGTAAATAATGAAACCCATCGTGATATTTGTTATCATATGCTACATAAATGTTATAGAAATCTTAAAATTTCAAGTTTCAATTGGCTATTTGCTGAATAATATCGTAACTTCAGGCTTCTTTTAAAACCAAACAAGTTACAACCCCATATTTTATATTTATGGAAGATAAAAAACAAGATGCTAATGCCGGTTCAAAAAAAGGCTTTAGCAGAAGGAGCTTCATAAGAGGAGCAGGCCTGTCTACGGCCGGAAGTGTATTGTTGACGACGAATGCCCTTGCTTTTGAATTCGAAGAAGGTCTTGCAAAAGGCAAGGAATATGGCCCAGGGGCCAACCTTATTCAGATGAAGGTAAATGGACTGGTTCAAACACTGAGTGTGGAACCAAGAACCACTCTTGCCTCAGCCTTAAGAGATCATTTAGAACTTACCGGAACCAAAGTAGTTTGTGACCGAGGATCCTGTTCTGCCTGTACGGTATATGTTGATGGGAAGCCCGTCAATTCATGTATGATGTCTGTATTCGATGTGGGCGATAAAGAAGTGACCACTATCGAAGGCATCGCCAAAAACGGAAACTTACATCCCGTTCAGGAAGCCTTTATTGAACACGATGCTTCTCAATGCGGATACTGTACACCAGGTATGGTCATGTCATGTGCCCATCTGCTCGATCATAATCCGAACCCAACCCTTGATGACGTCAAAAGCGCTACCAGAGGAAATCTATGCCGATGCGGAACCTATCCGCATGTATTTAAAGCAACCTTAGACGCAGCAAAAAAATCTAGTTAATATGGATACAAGAAAAGAAAAATTACCACATGGTATTCCTGGGCATAACTTAGGTGAAATAGAAAGAGATATACCCATCAATGAGCCACCAGCCTGGCCCGTTAATGACAAATTAAAACATATTGGGAAAAGGGTCACCAGAATAGATGCCCTTGATAAGGTAACTGGTAAGGCGAAATATACCTCAGATTTGAAATTACAGGGCATGTTATACGCCAAGATGTTTCGTTCTAAGGTGCCTCATGCTGTTGTCTCATCTATTGATGTGAGCAAGGCCCTTCAACTAGAAGGAGTACATGCCATTCATCTGATAGAGAATGAAGAAAAAGACGGAAAGGAAAATGAGAACGGGAAATACCCCATGGTCAAATATGTGGGCCAACCCTTAGGAGGTGTGGCAGCAGAAAGTCTGGCCATCGCCAAAGACGCGGTTGCATTGATTTCTATCAAATATGAAGAGAAACCTTTTGTGATCGATCTTGATTCGGCCATGTTAAAGGATGCGCCTATTGTGTTTAAGCAACCGATCAAGCAACAGGAAGACGGAGGAGATGTGGGTGAGACCCATGACGGAAGTAAAGGAACAGGAAATGTGCGCGGCCCTTCGACAAGTAGTTTTTTCGGAGGTCCCAGAGGGGATTTGGAAGCTGGTTTTAAGGAAGCAGATGTAATTATAGAAAACACCTACCGAACTCAGGTTCACACACATATGCCTTTAGAAACCCATGGTGTTGTGGTCGATTGGAGACCGGATATGATGACTATTTATGCCTCTACGCAAAACACGGCTTCTGTGAGAAATGAGATGGCCAGTGTTTTTGGATTGCCTAAAAGTAAGGTACGCGTCATTTGCGAGTTTATGGGGGGTGGATTTGGAGCCAAACACAGTGCCGGAAGTTTTGGACCCATGGCAGCAAATCTGGCGAAGAAAACAGGAAGACCTGTCTGGCTGATGCTCGACAGACAAGAAGAGCATATAGCCGAAGGGAACCGACCTAATTCAATTCAATGGTTGAAAATTGGAGCTAAAAAAGACGGAACACTGACGGGCATACAACAGCGTTCGCACGGAACAGCTGGTGTAGGCCTTGGAGCCGGAGTAGGTAGGATTGCACAGATCTTATATACCTGTGAGAACTTTGCCACAGAACAATATGATGTATTGACCAATGCAGGGCCAGGAGCTGCCTGGCGTGCTCCTGGAAATGTACAGGGTGCCTTTGGTCTCGAACAGGCCATCGACGAACTGGCTGAAAAACTGGATTTGGATCCTTTGGCATACCGTGATAAAATTGACAAGAGTGAAGTCAGGAAAGTAGAACGTCAACGAGGCGCCAAACTTTTTGATTGGTCGAGAAGAAAACCTGCGGGTTCGGCTGAAGGTGTGGTGAAGAAAGGACTTGGCGTTGGGCAATCTACCTGGCCCCGATTTGTAACCTTAGATTCTTCTGTAGAAGTAAAGATTCACAAAGGTGGTGGGGTTGAGATCAGATCGAGTGTTCAGGATATTGGAACCGGAACCAAAACGATTTTAGCCCAGGTGGTGGCCGAAGAACTCGGCCTTGATGTGGAGCATATTGCTGTGAATATTGGGGATACATTTTTCCCGGTAGGACCAGGATCAGGAGGAAGTGTGGTCACAGGATCCATCACGCCTCCTACCAGAAATGCGGCCTTTGAAGCCAAAAAAGAGTTATTAAAATTAGTGGCCAAAAAATGGGAAACTGATTCTTCAAATCTACGTATGAGCGATGGAGAAGTGGTGAATAGTAAAGATGACAGTCAGAAAATGTCTTTTAAAGAGGCGACCAGTTTGATGCGCACGAGTCAGATCTCTAAAGTAGAGAGTCGTTCGGATGACTATGGAGGGTTCCAGCAGCCCTGGGGTCTTGCCTATGGTGATCTGGGCTCGGTTCAATTTGCAGAGGTGAGCGTGAATACCAATACTGGTTTTATAAAAGTTGACAGGATCGTTGCCGCCCATAGTTGCGGGCGTCCGTTGAATATCGGACAACTGGAGAGCCAGATCAACGGAGGTGTTATTCAGGGCGTTTCCTATGCCCTGTATGAAAATCGAGTCATGGACAATGGCACGGGTCATATGATGAATGCTAATGTCGATCAGTATAAAACACCGTTTTCGATGGAAATTCCTCAAATAGATTCGATCATCGTAGAAGAATATGGAGGCAGGTCGTCGACAGATGCCTACGGTATTGGTGAACCTGCCAATATTGCCACAGCAGCCGCTATTGCCAATGCCGTGTACAATGCCATTGGAGTTCGTATTCATGAAATACCGATCACTCCGGCAAGTATTTTAACAGCCTTAAAGAAAGTTTAGCATGAGACCAGATCATCAAAAGTCTCTTAAATAATAAGATATGAATAAATTTAGTTGGTACGAAGCCAAATCTCTTGAAGATGCACTGGAGCAGGTGAATTCAACTGTTTCCGAGCAATTGTATGAATCTTCAAATGGGGCAGCCGTTTTTAAATCGGGTGGGGTAGATGTGTTGGATTGGGTGAAAGAAGGACTTTTAAGACCTGAAAAGATCGTCAATATTCGAAATATCCCCGGACTTGATACGATACGTTTCGATAAGAAAGAAGGAATGAGCATTGGAGCGAATGTAACCCTTGCGGAGCTTGCTTCCAATAATGAAATTAAAGAAAAATACCTGGCAGTGCACCAAGCTGTCAATCATGCGGCAACACCACAGCTCCGCAATATGTCAACCTTAGGTGGAAATTTGGCCCAGCGCAATCGCTGCTGGTACTTTAGATCTGCCGATCACCAGTGTTTTAGAAAGGCAGGCGATCGTTGTTTTGCCAGGCATTCAGAAACCGGAGAAAATGAAAATCACGCCATCATTGACAATGGCTCTTGCGTAAGTGTTCACGCATCTTCCATTGCCACGGCACTGATGGCTTTTAATGCCAGTGTGGTAATCGTAGGAGAGGATGGAAAGAAGCGAGCTGTAGGTATCGATGATTTCTTTGTAACCGCAGCGAAGGATATCTCCATGGAAACTGTTTTAACATCAAAGGAGATCATTACGGATATCATTTTGCCACCTCCTTCGAAAAATACCAAAAGTATTTATGTCAAGCATGTGGCCAGAGAATCTTATGACTGGTCCTTGGGTGATGTAGCGGTGGTGATGGAAGTTTCGGGCGATACCTGTAAAGAAGCAAGCATCGTACTCGGAGCTGCTGCGCCAACTCCTTATCGTTCTGTACCGGCACAGGAGGCCATGCAAAAAATGAACATTAATGATGAGAATGCTGAGAAAGCGGCTGAGGCAGCCATGTCTGTAGCACGCCCTCTCTCAAAGAATGCCTATAAGGTGCCTTTATTTAAATCGATAATAAAACAAGCAATTACAGAAATATCCTAGCAAAAGAGTTTATGAAATCAAAAAATAATTCAATATGTAAATATCTTCGTGCCAGAAACCCATATGGCATGATGGAAGGTGGTGAGCAGCCCTGGCTTTTATTAGATGATGCCAATACCATTTGCTGGTGCATCAAATCTGCCGGAGGATCAGGACCTGACAATGGCCTGGTATCTACTTCAGAATGTCAAGAAGGCAGGTCTTGTTATGCAGCCGGAGATTAAAAATATGCTTGCGGCAAAAGCGTTTATTTCTCAGGAAATATGTTTTGCTCAGCGACCCTAAAGGCACCAAGCAGATCAGAGATAATGCACAGCTTGTGCCTGGTATAAAATAATTGGTTTGTTCCATAGCGTGTTTTAACGGACATATGGAACAAACCTTTTTTATGAAACATATCCTGATTATAATTATATTCACTTGCTAAACATGAACTATAAATTCGGACCGTTTTGATGATATGATCGCTGTAATTCTATACTGGTTTTTTTTATTTTTTGTCAGTGCTGTTATCGGTAATGCAGCCGTGTCAAGGCTCGGAATTAACAAAGCTCATGTAGCCGTTGTTCCTTTTGTCGGTATTTTGTGTACCACACTCTTAGCAAGTATGTATGCCGTATTTGCAGGCCTATCTCTCTATTTTGAACTGTCTTTACTGATTTTGGTCGGAGTTATTTTCAGCCTCACAAGAAAAGATTTCCAGAATTATTTAAAGCGCTTGCAGGAAATATGGAAAGGGATGAACCAATTTCTTCAGGCCTTGTTTGTCATCATCTTTTTTTTAGCGGCCTTTAAAAGTGCTGGCCTTCCCTTTATTCTTGATAACGAAACCTATTATGTGGCTACCATCAAATGGCTCGATCACTATGGATTCGTCCCTGGATTGGCGAACTTACATTTGTTTTTAGCACAGCATTCAGGCTGGCATATTGCCCAAAGTAGCTTAAACCTCGATTTTTTATACCCTCATTTTAATGATCTCAATGGTTTTTGCCTTGTTTTGGTGACCTTATATGCATTGGATCAACTTCACCAATACTTCGAGTCTAAAAAAATAAGCTCCCTGATCATCGGTCTGTTTCCGGTGTTTTATGTGTTGCTGTTTCAGTTTCTTTCTTCCCCGTCTCCTGATTTACCGATATATGTGCTGAGCGTCCTGATTGTTGGAGCGTTTTTTGACCATGTGGAGGAAGACGGAGCTTCGACGATTCCCCTTATGTTGCTATTGGCAGTTTTTGCCTCGTTTATAAAAGTTACCGCCGCGCTATTACTTGTTTTTCCTTTGGCTGCCTGGTTGTTTTATAAGAAAAGTGCAAAAGGGAAAAAATGGCTGGTACTTGGTACCGGACTTTTGGCGGCTGTATTGTTTGGCCTAAAGAACTATATCATATCCGGCTATGTGTTGTATCCCTTGTCATTTTCAGCTGTAAAAGGACTGGATTGGTTGCTACCACCGGACTTATTGAGCTATATAGTAGACAGTACCAAAGCTTTCGGGTTTTACCTCGCTACAGAAGATTATCTGAGCAAAAACACGCTGGAATTGTTTCTAAGCTGGATAGGCATGTCTGGATTGCACGGGTATTTTAACAAGTATTGGATCTTACTGCTGGCTGTGTTTCCTGTGTTGCTCTTTTTTAGAAAGGAAAAGAAAACGCTATGGCTGCTCTATGCCGTAAGTATGCTGCAGTTTCTTTTGCTATGGTTGAGTTCTCCACAATACAGATTTTATTTAGGTTTTTTGATATTACTAAGCGCCGTGATCATGGCATGGGTGGTACACCAAAGAATGTGGATGATTCGATTATCGCTGGTCATATCCGTCGTCTTGATCTTTGTGACGACCTTTTTTAACCTGAATATAGCAGCACTAACCGACAATGAGGCTCATTCCACACTGGATACTTTTACGTTAAATCACATGATAGAACCACAGGGAAATTCAAAGTATGTAGAGGCTACATTTACTGAAAACGACTTGGATGATACACCCATGTATAGCCCGGAAGGGATCGACTTTTTTTGGGCGGTAGGAGATTGCCCTTTGCCATGTATTCAAGTGGATCAGTACAATTATTTTCGATACCATTTTAAACGGGTACCTGCCATGAGAACGGATCAGCTCAAAGATGGATTTTATTCAAAAAAGGTACCCGATCAAAATTTTGATTTGGAGGAATAATTTGGAGATTATTCACCTCCAAAACAGGTCCAAACACACCTACAAAAACATCTGCAATTTCAAGTTAAAAACGGATCTTTTACGAGTGAAAAACACTAAATTACCTGCTGATTGGAATCTAAATTCCATGTGTTTTTTATGATTTTTTAACTTTTTTTTAAGTTTATTTTTACCGGCTTCAAGGCCTTGTTATATCAGTGATTTATTCTGTTTGATCGACCTTTTATTTCAGTAATTATTAAAGCCAAATTCTTTTTCGGTATGATTGTTGTAAATATCAGGGGGTAAAGTTAATTTTTGTATAATTAAAACCCCCTAATACTATGGAAATGAAAAAATTACACCTTATTTTATTTGTATTATCCCTCGCAGCGATCGGCTGTAAATCTAAAAAAGAAATTGCTAAAATTGAAGATTCTACTGAAATTGCCATCCCTTTTTCGGGCAAGCAATATGAAAATAATAAAGACTTTTTTAGGGCAAAACAGGTAGGTGAAAGTTCCGATCTGGCAACGGCCAAAAAGATTGCCGAACAAAATGCCAAAGCCGAAATGGCGGGTAATATCAATGCCGTGATCAAAAGAGTCACAGAACAGTATACCAACCAACGTTCTGTGGGAAGTAAAAAAGACTTTGAGAACAAATTCGAAGAGATGTCTCGTGAGGTGGTTCGCTTAGATGTGAAAGACGTTCGTGTGATCGGAGAAAAGCTCTATAAACAAAAAGACGGGCTCTATAGTTATTGGATTGCTATTGAGAGTTCAAAGGAAACTACTTTGGCTGGCGTATACGACGGTATTAGCAAAGATGCTCAGTTGCAACTTGACTTTGACAAGTATAAGTTTGAACAGATCTTTAATGATGAAATGAACAAATATGAAAAGGAACACGGCCTTAATTAAGCGCAGGTTTGTTTCAGTTTCATGTTGTTTTATAATTCTATTAAGTAGTTCACTTTCCGCACAGGAACAGGTACGGGTGCTGGCGAGCGGTAGCTCAATCAGTCGGGATAAAACCCCCGAACAAGGGCTGGATGAAGCCCTGATCGACGCCAAGAAAAATGCCTTGTTAAAGGCCGGTATTTCAGAACAGCTGGTGGTATCCAACCTATTGCATTCCTATGGAAGTGAAGATCATATAGAAACCTATTTCTACGGCATTTCCAACACGGAGATGGGTGCGAACATACTCGTTGACAGTATTTATACTGAGCACAATGACTTTGATCGCTTTGGAAATATGGTCATCTCAGTTGAAATTGAAGCCCTGGTCTATACCTATGAAAAACCCAGGGATCCTGGATTTTTCTTTGAAGTGGATGCCCTAAAGGAGGTGTATTATGAAAACGAATTCATACGTTTTTCATTTACGCCTTCTCATGACGGTTACCTGACTGTTTTTGCTTTTAATGAGGCGGAGTCATTTGTGCTCTATCCTTTCGAAAATGAAGACGTTGGATATTTAAGTGATAAAAAGGAACAGCTGTTTGTCAAGGAAACAGAAGTGTTTTTTCCAATCAATCCGGCCTATGATCCTGGTTATTCTATTGAACTAACCGATCCTTCGGAAGATGAACACAGTCTGTTGCTTTTTGTGTATACGAAAAAGCACATCCCTTTTATACAGGAAGAAATCAGTTTGGAAGCTGTACGCTCTTGGATCTATCAGATTCCAATGGACCAGCGTGACGTGGTGTATAGAAATGTATTGCTCAAACAATTCGATTAATTTTTGAACTCATAAAAATGAAAAAAATCCCCCCTCTTTTATGGCTGATTTTACTGACTGCTGTTGGCTACGGGCAACATGGAGATAGCAAGTATGCCGTTTTTGATAAAAAAATGGTCATGCTAAAAGACTTGAAGAAAGATTCAGAACTAGTCTGCGTAGTGCCCAAGGGTGATGCGGTTCGTATTGTGGAAAAGGTAAAAGGCCCTATTTATAAGGCTCAGTATGGCGATTGGAATGGTTATATTGTTTCTTTTAATTTAAAGAATCGTCTGAGCGCTAAAAAACAGCCGGCCACAAAAACGTATGTAAAACGAAGTTCAGGAAGCAAGCACTATGTGACCCTTTCACGAAGAACCTATATAACGAAAAAATCCAATTATAAACTAGTCGTTTCAGTACCGAAAAAGGAAACCATAGAGGTGATGGACCGGGTCAAGAAAGGGAAATACCTGGTGCGTTATAAAAACCATGTTGGCTATACCGATCTGAATAGTTATAACGTAAAGAATGAAGTATCCCAGGCCCTGCTTTCTACCATGAAAATAAACAAGGCTTCAGGACCTAGGTATTATGAAGAGCGGTTTCCACCCATTTTGAGTATTGATGATGTCACCTTGACCAAACCCATTTTAAAGGCTGATAGTTATACCCGGTTAAAAGTTACCTTGAGTAATTCAGGTATTGGAGACGCCAACAAGGTCTATGTTCGCTTGCGAAGCCAAAACCCCTTGATCGAACATGCGGAAATAAGCCATTTCCCTGCTATTGGACCTGATGGAGGCCAGGGCACGGTATTCGTGGATATCAGAGGTGATGCGGATTTACGAAATGGTATTGCAAAACTGTACTTGGAAGTGATAGATGAAGAATTTAATGGGCCTGTATTGCAACGTGAGGTGCGAATCCTAACAGAAGAACTACCCAAACCTAAATTGGTGATACCTCATTATGTGGTGCGTGAAACGGAGTCTCAGTTTGCCAATAACAGGATCGATCTTAATGAAATGGTGGATCTGAATTTTACCATTCGAAACGATGGTAAGGTCAATGCAGAGAGCTTAAAGATTAGTGTGGCAAGCGGACAAACGGGTGTGATCTTATTGGGACTGGTAAAGAATAATTTTGTGCAGCGTCAAAATACGCAGGTTAAGACAATTCTGCCCGGAGAATACTATAAGATGACTTATCGCTATTTTGTAAATAGTGAATTTCGGGACCAGGCCTTGAAATTTAAGATCAGTGGTAGTGATCAGTACCACGGTATTGATTTTTCTGCAGACCTGGTTTTTCCTTTGGATGAGGCCATTACGGATGGCTATGTCTTTGAAAGTGGCTCGGATAATAACGATCGCTATTTTGAAAATTATGAACATCGTTATAATGAAGCACCGATTTATGATGTGGATATCAATATCCCTGTGACCAGAGAAGTACAAAAGCATACCTATGCCCTGATCATCGGAAATGAAGATTATACCTCAAGGCAACGCTCGCTGACCACAGAGCAAAATGCGAAATATGCCGTCAACGATGCCGAAGTTTTTAAGAGTTATTGTCATAAAACTTTAGGTGTACCTGATCGGCATATCAAATTGCTGCGCAATGCCACAGCGGCAGAAATTAGTCAGGGGCTGGCCTGGGTCAATAATTTGGCACGCATTGAAAAAGGCAAGGCAAAGATTATTTTTTATTATTCAGGTCATGGCCTACCTGATGAAAAAACCAAATCACCCGTGCTTATTCCGGTAGATGTTTCTGCCAATAATCTGGAATATGGTATTCCTTTATCAGATGCCTATCATTCCTTGATCGAACATCCATCCAAACAGGTGACGGTATTTTTAGATGCCTGTTTTAGCGGGGGAGGCCGAAATCATGGCTTGCTCAATAGAAAAGGAATCAAAGTAAAAGCCAATAAGAATGTGATTCTGGGGAATATGGTGGTGTTTTCATCGAGTTCCGCCAGAGAAACTTCATCAATTTTCAGTGGTTCCAGACATGGCTACTTTACGTACTATTTGCTTAAGAAGCTCAAAGAGACCAAAGGCAATATAGATTATGACAGCCTTGGTGAATACCTGATCAATACGGTAAGTAAAGAGACCGCCTTGAATGGTATTATACAAACACCAGAGGTTAATTTTAGTCAGAAAGTAGCGGATGACTGGAAGAAGTGGTCACTGAAATAAAAAGAGGCCAGCAAATACGCTGGCCTCTTTAATTTATTATGGGAAAATGCTATTAATACTTTATTTCAGGATTTTCAACGCTTTTTGAAACTGTTTTTTGAACATCCACTACCGGAACTTCAATGGTTAAGAACGTATCTTGTCCATTTTCGTCCTGACCTTGATAGAACTGAAAAATATAAGTTTCTCTTTGCAGCGCCTGAACTGGAATAGAGAAAGTAGTTTCTCTAATATTTAGTGTACAAGGCACACCATCATCTACATGGGAAATGGGGTAAATGAGCCTGGAAGTACCTTCATAGAAATAGTCATATTGATTATAGAAATAATAGCAACTATTAGGTAATTCTATGGTGACGTCGATTCTATAGGTATTGCCATAGACAAATTCATCCGGTAGGTCCGCACTTGTGACTTTTACATATTCATAATGGTATTCATGATCATTGTTATCGTCATCACTGCACGATGTCACCGTGAAAGCAAAGGCGATAAATAGAATCATTAAGTAATTGAACTTTTTCATTTTTTTCATTTTTTTTGTTTTAAGTTGATCCAAATATAGGATACAATTCTGAAGAGAATTATGACATTAAATGTCTTAGTTTTATTTTTTCACTTTTTGCTTCTCTGGAAAAAAGAAGCAGTAAGGAAACATTTAAAAGGGAATGATCATCAACTCATATTTGTTTTCATAATTCGTGATTTGCGTCAAAGTTGTTTTCCGAAGAAAAACAAACCAAATCTCGGACGGAGGTATATGAGCTCCTAGGTTTCAATACATAATAAGTCTTACTAAGCCATAAATATCCTATGGAGATGATCTGTGTCTTGACCGAATGCTGCGATATTCAATAATTCTGATTCGATATTCACTTAATGTTTTAAAAATTCCCAGTCAAAAATATTTTTTTCGCTTTCCTCATCACAAATGACAAGTTCAGAAACATCATCTGTAGTTTTAGTAAAATAAATCGGATTTTTTAGCTTATTTGAGGTCTTATATTCTAGTTTCATTCGCTTGCCATCCATGCTAAATGTATAGGTGTCATTTTTGAGATGGGTAAATTTTAGTTGTGTTTCTGAATTTTCAAGAATTGTCACATCTTCATTGTTCAGTACCTCGCTCCTGAATTCAAAACATTCGTCGGATACCATCAATTTTTCAAGTTCCAGGTCAGACATCCAAATGTCTAAAGTTTGATTCATGTCGTCATTTATTTTTATATAAATGCGCATATCTTCCTCAAAGGCCTTCCAGGTGCTGCCATCATATTTTTCAAGGTAGGTTTCATCCATAAGCAGATTTTTATCCTTGCCTTCTTCAGCGCAGCTAAAGAAAGAAGTTATTAGTACCAGCATCACAAAGAACA
>NZ_JBPCUJ010000025.1:0-6226 GCF_051011215.1 Lutimonas sp. | reverse complement strand
ATGTTGGGCCTGTTCAAACCTAAAAGAAGTGTGATAGGTTCTGATTTTGCTGGTAAAATTGTAGCGAAAGGGAATTTAGTGAAAGACTTTGACCTAGAGGATAGGGTTTTTGGATTTGTTGATCAGGGGGTTGGATCACAAGCTCAATTTATGAGTATTTCTAGAGATCATCTTTTTAGAATTCCAAAGGATGTCGATTATAAAACAGCTGCAGCAGGCTTAGAAGGAGCACATTATGCCTATACTTTTCTTCATAAAGTTTCAATTGTTGACGGACAGTCGATACTTATTAATGGTGCTACAGGAGGAATAGGTTCAGCGCTCTTGCAATTTGTAAATCAGTATGATGTTAACATTACTGCCACTGCAAATACTAGGAATGTTGCATTGATTAAAAGTTTAGGGGCGGATAGGGTTATTGATTATACCAAAGAAGATTTTACTAAAATTAGTGAGAAATTTGATTTTGTTTTTGATGCTGTTGGTAAAAGTACTTTTGGGAAATGCAGGCCCTTGTTAAAAGAAAAAGGAGTTTATATTTCTTCAGAATTGGGTCCTTATTCTCAAAATTTATTCTTTTCTCTGTACTCATTGTTTTTTGGAAAGCAAAAAGTTATCTTTCCTTATCCATACCCACAAAAAAAGACCATTCCCTATATTTCCCAGTGTTTATTGAATAAGACCTTTAACCCTGTAATTGATCGGGTTTATAGTTTTGAAAACATTGCCAAGGCTTATGAATACGTCTTAAAAGGTGAAAAAACAGGAAATGTGGTTATTTCAGTAAACGATGATCAGTAACAAGTTTTAATACATAATAAGGTTGGGAGATCGTTTATTTTATGAAAAGCTGGCTATGTAAAATTTCCTTTTAAAAGATCCCTTCATATGCATATTGACTTAAATGTGTTTGTTGGTATTTATCAAAAATGAATCAAAAGAGTATTTTAAGTTTATGATCCTTTTGTTTCCTTTTGAATATCTCTTATTAAAACAAAAGATAATATTGATGCACTTAAGATTCCTATAATACCAATAATTGAATTTCCATCAATAGCAGGAGGTACTTTAAAAGCCATCAATAAAGAGGAACCTAGAAACAGGGCTGCAGAGATGAGCGCCATGACAATTCTGTTGACAGATTTCTCTAGATTTCTGTGTTCCATATTGATTTGAAAATTGTCACTACTAATTTTATGAATAGCCTTGTCAATGGCTTTAGGCAAGGTTTCAGCAATATGTTCCCATTGATGAAGGTTTTTGGTTATTTTTTTAATGACAACGTGGGGCGCATATCTTCGCTGCATGATTTTGATTTGATATTTTTCGAATAAAACTGCAATATTGAATGCTGGATTTAGTAGGCGAGAAGAGCCTTCAAGAAGAACAACAACTCGTAATAAATTTGACATATTTGGAGGAATAGTAATGTGGTGTTCTTGAATGATGGCTGTAACCTCTTTGATGGCAGCGGTCATGTCAAACTGATTCAAGGGAAGATTTAAAAAACGATTTATGAATTCATCAATTTGAAAAGTGAGGGTGTCATAATCTGTGCCCTTTGGGAAAGTACACATTCCCAGTATTGTATTTTTGATATGCTCGGCATCTTTTTCTGCAACTCCAATGATTAATTCTTCAAATATTTTCTGACTCTTTGCGTCTAATTTATTCACCATACCACAATCAATAATGCCTAGTTTTTCACCTTCCTGAATTAGTAAGTTTCCAGGATGCGGGTCTGCATGGTAGAATGAATCTCTGAACATCATGTCCATGAATACACCGGCGCTCTCTTCGGCAAATTGCGATTTTTGTTCTGGAGTCCAATCTAAGTCTTTAACTTTTTTTAAAGATGGTCCTTTGAGGAACGACATGGTTAAAACGGATTTGCCAGATTGCTCAGTAAAGACTTCTGGAAATTCGACCTTGTCGTTGGTGGAGAAATTCTTCCTGAAAGTTTGTATGTTTTGCAGCTCTTTGTTGAAATCCAATTCGTCAATCATCGTTTGGCTGAATAATTTCACCAATAATTCTGGTTGAGCATATTTTAGTGAACCGACATGTAGCTGGGCCAGTTTGGCTAATTTCGCTAAGATTTTAAGATCTTCGTGAACTTTTGATTCTATACCTTCATGCATTACTTTCACTACTACTTCCTGGCCTGAATGTAAAGTTGCTTTATGAACTTGGGCAATACTTGCAGAAGCTATGGGTTTGGTTGTGAAGGAAGCAAAAACTTCATCAATTTTTTTGACACCAAATTCTTTTTTGATTTTAGATCGTACTTTAGCAATACCATCAGCTTTGGTGTCAGATTGCAGTAGACTTAATTCTTCAGCCATTACAGGGCCTATAAGATCTGATCTTGTACTGAGAATTTGACCAAATTTAATGAAGGTAGTGCCCAATTCACCAAAAGCCATTCTTACTCTAACCTCCTTACTATATTTTCTGAGGTCTTTTCCTGAAGAATTTTTTAAATAACCGTTTATAGATTCTATATTGGCATTTTGAAGCCAATCAGCTAAACCATATTTAGCTAATGTGGCAATTATTTCTTGAAATCTTGTCGTCTTAAGGATGTTACTGTTAAAGCTCATAATATTGGTTTTTAGTGTTTAATTATGAAGCAAAATTGGGGAAAATTAAGGATGCCTCCGTGAGAACAATGCCTAATTTTATGGTATAGGTAATTTACTTAGTATAATATTTAACGCTAATAGGGGATACTATATGAATAAAGAAAGGCCTTAAAATAATCATTTTAAGGCCTTTTATTATGCTGTGGTAAAACTACATTTCAGTCACGTTCCAGGTGGCTGGAGCCTGTGCCGGAGGATAATCCTTAAAAGTAGCTTTAAATTCCATTACATAACTTCCTGCCCATCCAAACATAAAGATATGTCGTGCATACCAATCTTGATAAGAATTTGTTTCTCTTGCCTTTTCGAATGGATCCATTCTCAAGTCAAATAATAATGGCGCTTTTAAGGTTTCTAATTTATAGACCCAGACTTCTTGACCAATTGCTTTTTGCTCCATATACATTGCTTTCCATCTGTCTCCAAACCTGATAGCAGAAATTTCTGCTGCATCTGTACCATAAATAAAGTATTCTCTAGGATTTTTCTCAGTCTGGCCACTCCATAAAGGGAGCATGTTGTATCCATCCAGATGATTTTTAAATGTTTTACCATTAGATTGAAACGTACCGGCTTTTAACTTATTTGGAATGTCAGATCCTCCTGCAGCAGCCAATAAAGTTGGAACCCAATCTAAATGTGATGTCACATCGTTTATGATTGTTCCAGGTTTGATGCCATATCTTTCAGGGAAACTTGCCATTGCAGGTACTCTAAATCCTCCTTCCCAATTGGTTGTTTTTTCACCATGAAACCATGTTACTCCGGCATCAGGCCAAGTGGCTTGGTGAACTCCGTTATCGGTTGTGAAAATGACAATGGTATTTTCGTCAACTCCTAGTTCTTTTAGTTTAGAAAGAAACTGTCCTACTACGTCATCTAAACGCAACATTCCATCTGCATAAGTGTTTAAACCTGACTTTCCTTTCCATTTATCATCAATATGTGTCCAGAAGTGCATTCCCGTAGTATTCATCCAGGTAAACCATGGAGTGCCCTCTTTTGTTTTTCTTTCCATAAAGTCAAAAGCAGCTGCCATAAACTCTTCATCTACGGTTTCCATTCTTTTGCTGGTTAATGGACCAGTGTCTTGTATAGGTCCATCTGCCAAAGATTTAATAACCCCTCTAGGTCTTGATACACGACCATTGGCGTCATTTGTTGGCCAGTCTTCATGCTCTGGTTCTTCTTCAGCGTTTAAATGGTATAAATTCCCGAAAAACTCATCAAACCCATGTTTGGTAGGTAAGAATTCATCCCGATCTCCAAAATGATTTTTGCCGAATTGTCCTGTAGAATAACCTAAGGCTTTTAGCATTTCACCCAATGTAGCAGTTTGATCCTGAATACCAACAGGGGCTCCTGGTAGACCTACCTTTGATAGTCCTGTTCTAATGATATGTTGCCCTGTAATAAAGGCAGATCTGCCCGCCGTACAACTCTGTTCACCATAGTAATCAGTAAACTTCACACCATCTTTCGCTATTTGATCTATGTTTGGCGTCTGATAGCCCATCATACCCTGACCATAGGTGCTCAGGTTTGGGATGCCTACATCGTCTCCCATGATGACCAAAATATTTGGTTTTTTTGATTTCTGAGCATGTCCTGAAAATGCTAATAATAAAGTTAAACTCAGGATTAATTTAAAGGTTTTCATTTTGTTTATTTTAGGTTATTAATTATGGTTCAAAGATGCTTTTTACTTTAATGATTACTATGAGGTAAATGCCTAATCACAGCATATAGGTATAATACCTATCATTTGGTATGACTTAGATAAGGCGCTTCTAGTACCACTTTTACAAGCCTGCCTTTTTCCAAATTTTCATTGGGAGATATTGAATTGATTGTACTTGTCAATTCTATTTTCAACTTGTTGCCAACCCTGGTGCTTAAGTCTTTAAGATTTTCGCCTTCTTTAGCTTCAATAATTCGTATCTGTTGTATCATTATTGTTTCCTTTTCTTGACGGTTTAGAGGTCTTAAACTCAAGGCTGCTTTGTCTAATTCATCTTTGAATTTAATTGGAGCTACTCCGGTTAATTTGAATAATTTATCTTCCATTGGTAGCCATAAAATATAGGCATACATAGTTTCAGATTCAATTTGGTCGATGAACGTGATCATACTACCTTTCTTGCCGTTTATTACGATTTCTTTTGATTCTGTAAGTTTCGATTTGTATTCCTTTTTCAAGTTTGTTAAGAATAAGTTTGAAGCTTTTTCGGGGCTTAATTCGGCATTGTCTAATTCCACAAATGCCGCTGCTTTATTATTAGGTTCGTACGCATTAATGCTACTTCTTTGGTTGTCTAAAATCCAACTTTTGGGAAACGCGATAAAAAAATCAAGGTCTGGATGAAGAAATTTATTCTCTTGAATTACGCCTTGATTAGGGCTGTTTCCGAATAGAATTCCATCAAATTCTTTTAAAAACGATTTTGATATAGGTGCTTTTCGTGGGTAATTCATTCCTCTCATTCTCTTCTCAATGGCTTCAGTGCGATCTGGTGTATAGGGATGGTCATTGAAATAACTTTTTTCTTCTGCCTTATTGGTTGCAACTTCAATTGTTTTAGATAATCTGGTTAAGGAAGAAATCATTCCGGCAGGGTCATAACCTGCTTTGGCAGCTAGTTGTACTCCTTCATCATCCGCCTCAGATTCAAATTTACGGCCGTAATTGGCAAACAAAAGTTCATTTGATGTTTCAATAGGGGTGTTTATGATATCTCCAAGATCGGCATTGACTGCACCAATTAAATTACCAGGAATTTCCAAAAGTTTCGGTAGGATACTTTTTTTAATCTGTTGTATGGAATGTCTGTTGTTAGAATGAATTATTTCGTGTCCCATGATACAAGCCAGTTCATCTTCTGTTTGAAGAATAGGAATCAGCCCTGTGGTGATATACAGATGGCCACCTGGTAAAGCGAAGGCATTGGGCGACATATCAGGTACAATGTGTATTTCGTATTCAAAAAGTGGTTCTTCCAAATTAAGTACTAATCTATTGATAACCGCAGTCAGATAAGTGGTTTTAGCCTGATCGTCGTAAATACCCATTTCCTGTGCTACCATTTTGGCATTTTGATTTCCCAGTTCCTTGTCAAGTTCAATGCTTTGGGCATAAGAAGCGGTACACAGACCGATAATCATAAAAAGTTGAAGCAATGTTTTCATTGTAATATGTTTTGATTAGTTAATTAAACTGTTCTGTTAATTGTTTAATTTGATAGAGTTTTTTAGAGCTTTACCTGTCAGAGCCAGCATTAGGCCATCTATAATTAGTTTAATCCCTACATAGAGCCCTAAGATATAGTTGCTTGCTTCTGTCCAGTTTGAAAATATCAACACTCCTATTGCAATACTGAGTATTCCACTGAGCAAAAGGTATAAACCGCCTCCAATTGGCATTAATAAAAATGAATAAATGGCTGCAGTTACTCCGTCAATAATAAAGTAGATTGCCATTACAAAGGTTAAAGCTTCGAGACCCATTTCAGGATTCATCATAATCCAGATTCCGGCTAAACTCATTAAAATACCATATAGATATCTCATAATAAGAGATCCCA
>NZ_JBPCUJ010000024.1:0-9962 GCF_051011215.1 Lutimonas sp. | reverse complement strand
TTCTCCTATTTATCACAATTAATTTTCCGACCAGATATTACTACTTGGCACAGGAATTGAATACTATTAGTGGCAGGAATGACTTGAATGAAGTTAACTTGCTTTGAATAAGAGAATTAAAGAACAGGCATATATGCTTTCAAATTCTGAAAGGATATATTTAATGTCAAAATGACTTAAATAAGATATGAGTAAATCAAAAATAATAAATATTGACAATTTGTCACTTCAAAATATTTTGGACGAGGAAGCGGAATTGATTCCTCTGATGACACCGGAAGATGAAGAGGAAATTAGAAAAGAAGACGTACCGGAAACCTTACCAATACTCCCTTTGCGAAATACAGTTTTATTTCCTGGAGTGGTAATTCCAATTACAGCTGGCCGTGATCAATCCATCAAGTTGATCAAGGAAGCGAATAAAGGTGACAAAACCATTGGAGTGGTGGCTCAAAAGAATGAAGCCACAGAAAACCCGGGCATCGATGATATCTATAAAATAGGAACTGTAGCAAGAATTTTAAAGATTCTAAAAATGCCAGATGGAAATACCATGGTTGTTTTACAGGGAAAGAAACGGTTTGAAATTGAAAATCTGGTACAAGAGGAGCCTTATTTAAAGGCTAAAACCAAGGAAATGGTTGAAACCATTCCTGATAAAATTGATACTGAATTTGCTGCCATCATCGATTCGATAAAAGATCTGTCTCTGAAAATCATCAAGGAAAGTCCCAATTTGCCATCAGAAGCTTCTTTTGCCATTAAAAATATTCAGAGCAACTCCTTTCTTGTCAATTTTGTTTCTTCTAATCTTAATCTTACGACAGAAGAAAAACAAGAATTGCTCACAATAGGCAGCCTTAAAAGCAGAGCGCTGGCCACTTTGAAAAAAATGAATAAGGAGTTGCAACGTCTGGAACTCAACAACGATATTCAATCAAAGGTAAGAGAGGACATGGACCAGCAACAGCGTGAGTATTATTTGCACCAGCAAATGAAAACCATTCAGGAAGAATTGGGTGGGGTTTCTCATGATGAAGAGATCGAAGAGATGCGCGAGCTGGCAAAAAAGAAAAAATGGAGCAAAGAAATTGCTGAAACCTTTGATAAAGAAATCGGCAGGCTTCAAAGAATGAATCCTCAGGTGGCGGAATATTCGGTTCAAAGAAATTACCTGGACCTCCTATTGGAGTTGCCCTGGGAAGAGTATTCAACGGATCTGTTTGACTTGAAAAGAGCTGAGAAAATACTTGATCGCGATCATTATGGTCTGGAAAAGGTAAAAAAACGTATCATTGAGCATTTAGCAGTTCTAAAACTTAAAGGAGATATGAAGTCTCCTATCATATGTCTGTATGGACCTCCTGGTGTGGGTAAAACATCCCTCGGAAAATCTATTGCCGAGTCCTTAGGGCGAAAATATGTTAGAATGTCTCTAGGAGGTCTTAGAGATGAAGCTGAAATCAGGGGGCATAGAAAAACCTATATCGGCGCTTTGCCGGGTCGGATTATTCAAAGCATCAAAAAAGCTGAAACATCCAATCCCGTTTTTGTTCTGGACGAAATTGACAAATTGAGTTCAAGCCATAGCGGAGATCCTTCATCAGCCATGCTTGAAGTACTTGATCCAGAGCAGAATACAGAATTTTATGACAATTACCTTGAAGTTGGTTATGACCTTTCCAAGGTGATGTTTATTGCTACGGCCAACAGTTTATCGACAATTCCATGGGCTTTGAGAGACAGAATGGAAATCATCAATGTAAGTGGTTATACTGTAGAGGAGAAAGTCGAGATTGGTAAAAGACACTTGCTACCAAAATTATTAAAGGAGCATGGGTTAAACAGCACTCATCTTAAAATTGGCAAAAGGCAATTGGAAAAAATTGCCACGGGATATACCCGGGAATCCGGCGTCAGAGGATTGGAAAAGAAAATTGCTCAGGTGGTAAGGTATGCGGCCAAATCCATTGCCATGGAAGAAACCTATAACCAGAAGATCACAGACC
The DNA here is from genome assembly GCF_051011215.1 of Lutimonas sp. Classification (NCBI taxonomy): domain Bacteria; kingdom Pseudomonadati; phylum Bacteroidota; class Flavobacteriia; order Flavobacteriales; family Flavobacteriaceae; genus Lutimonas; species Lutimonas sp. The sequence continues at coordinate 7,953 of NZ_JBPCUJ010000024.1, read as the reverse complement.
TGGATATAGAAACCATTCTTGGTCCATCACATTTAGAAAGAGATAAATACGAAAACAATGAAATTCCAGGAGTTGTTACCGGACTTGCCTGGACAAGCGTTGGAGGAGATATTTTATTTATAGAATCTATTCTTTCAAAAGGAAAGGGTAACCTCACCATTACAGGTAACCTTGGTAAAGTAATGAAAGAATCTTCAACCATTGCTCTTGAATATATTAAGGCAAACCTCGAAGAGTTTGGTATCAAATATGAAACTATTGTCAATAATAATATTCATATTCATGTGCCTGAAGGTGCTACTCCAAAGGATGGTCCAAGTGCCGGAATCACTATGCTTACTTCTTTGGTGTCAACACTTACACAAAGAAAAGTCAAGGCTAAATTAGCGATGACCGGTGAGATCACCCTGAGAGGAAAGGTGCTTCCCGTAGGAGGTATCAAAGAGAAAATTCTAGCCGCTAAAAGAGCGAATATTAAAGAGATTATTCTTTGTGCCGATAATAGAAAAGATGTTGAAGAAATCAATCAGAAATATCTAAAAGGATTACAATTTCATTATGTGACCGATATGAATGAAGTCATCAATATTGCTTTATTAAAGCAAAAAGTGAAACAAGCAAAAAAGCTATAATTAGCTGATTTTATGGGTATGAGGGCTTCTTTTAACAAGTAGCCCTCATTTTTTTTGTCTATATTTACAGGTATAAGCCAACCAAAATGCCTTCTTATTCCCTGCAGTCACCATTTTCATTAAAGATATGCTATCCGCGCATTTTAGTGTTATTATGCTTACTTTTTACCAGTTCTTTCCTGCAAGGTCAAAAAGTAAAAAAACTTTTCACATCTGATTCTTTATTAGAACTCACCGTTACGCTTCCCATAAAAGATGTCATTAACGATACAAAAGTTAGAAACGAATATGAGTGTCAGTTGGTGTACACCTCAGAAGATGGACAAAAGCATCCTCATCAGGTTAAAATTCAGGTCAGAGGAAAAACCAGGGCATTAAAACAGGTTTGTTCGTTTCCACCCCTACAATTGAACTTTAATAAAAAAGACACAAAGAATTCTATTTTTAAGGGCCAGGACAAGGTAAAGTTAGTAGCCCATTGTAAAAGTGACAACATCTATCAGGAATATGTTCAGAAAGAATATGTAGTTTATAAAATGTATGAAGTTATCAGTCCTTATAGTTTTAAGGTGCGGCTTTGCAGCATAACCTATATTGACAAAAACAATCCTTCCAAAAACAACACCTATGACGGTTTTTTGATTGAATCTACAGAACATGTGGCAAAAAGGAATGATATGACAGAGTACAAGGATTCTATCAGGAATCAAGAAGTTCTCAATAAGGACAACCTTGATAAACTGGTCATGTTTCAATATATGATTGGTAATCTAGACTGGTCAATTGCAAAGCGACATAATATGAAGCTTATTATTGGGGACCAGGGACAATTGCCCATGGCCGTCCCCTATGATTTTGATTATGCCGGAATGGTAGATACGCCTTATGCGGTTCCTCCTGCGGAATCGAGTGTTTCTGATGTCAAAACACGGGTATTTCGGGGTTTTTGCAAACGTAATGGATACGAAGAAACCGTCTCATTTTACAAAGAGCAGAAAGAAGAATTATACGATGTCATTAATCAATCTCTATTCTTAACGGAAAAGACCAGAAGAAACATGATCAAGTATATGGACCAGTTTTATAAAAATATGGAGAATCCAAAATATGTAGATAAAAAGATCAATAAGGCCTGCCGAATAGATCATAAACACGCCTATGACTATGAATAAAAAGAAGACAACATATGCCATTTATTGCTTTACCCTAACGCTGACTGTCCTGTTAGTAACGGGCTTTAGCTATCACACGAATAAAACCCGAAGCCATACTCAAAGTGGACTTCATTATGAAGGCACCTATGCTTTATATGCTCAAAAAACAACGGCTTTTAATTTTCGCTGGATTACACCTGTTGAGGATGTTGGTCGTTATGAAGTATTGGACAAAAACAACAAACTCATAGTTTCGGGGGAAACTGCTGCATCAAGAACACATCAGATAGATCTGGATCAAGCTATTAAAGGGCCATTTACTTTTAAATTTGGAGGTGTAAACGAAGGAATGCATAAAGTTCATATTCGAAAGAATTTTAAACTTGAATCGACTGATTATAAAAAGACTGATTCCATCTATGTGGTCGGTGATGTTCATGGCAGATATGATGAAATGATTGCTCTATTAAAAAATTCAAAGGTCATTGACCAGGATTTGAATTGGATGGCAGGTAGTGCTCACATCGTATTTCTGGGCGATATCTTTGACCGCGGGAATGATGTCACAAAAGTGCTTTGGTTTATCTATTCTCTGGAAGAAAAAGCTGCCGAAAAAGGAGGAAAAGTGCATTTGGTGCTTGGCAACCATGAAATCATGACCATGACCAAAGATCTTCGATATCTCAGCAGAAAAGAACGGAATATTGCCATTGCACATGGCCTGAGCTATGACAAATTATTTCACCCCATAGATTCCTATCTGGGGGCATGGCTTCGAACCAAGGTTTCTATATTAAAAATTGATCAGATCGTCTTTGCGCATGGAGGCGTCTTGGACCTGGGACCATTTACCTTGGAATCCTTTAACAAGCAAGCCTTTGACTATATGAAAGACCCTATTTATCTCGATTTAATGCAGGATGCACCGGATACGACTAAATATGAAGCGCAACAATGGTTTAAAATGAGAGATTTTTTTTACTATGAAAATGGTCCCTATTGGTATCGAGGATATGTAAAATATGATACGTTGGGGCCGCAGTTGGATGCCATGCTTGATAAGCATAAATCTAAAATTCATGTAGTTGCCCATACTCCATTAGAAACCATTACCCAGCGTTATGATGGTAAATTACTGACAACAGATCTAAAAGAAGCTGCTACTGAGTTGTTGCTTTTAGAGAGAAAAAAGAACAAATACAAAAGATTTAAAATCGATAGCGATGGTGTAAAAACTGAACTTTGAACAATAAATGACCTAAAATGAATACATGAGTATCATCTCATGTAAGTTAAATTTTTAAACTCGGGAAATTAATTTTACTTTTGACCAAAGTAATTCGGAATAATGCAATTTAAATATCCAGAGGTTTTATTTTTTCTTTTTCTTCTTCTGATTCCGCTACTCATCCATTTATTTCATCTTCAAAGATTTAAAAAAGAAGCATTTACCAATGTAAAGTTTCTAAAGGAAATTGAACTTGAAACCCGAAAAAGTTCGAAATTAAAGAGGCTATTGATATTATTGTCAAGGCTTCTTGCCTTTGCTGCTTTGATTTTTGCCTTTGCCCAACCGTTTATCAACAGAAATAAAAACCTACAGAAAAAAGAAGGAATTTATTATTTTGATAATTCATTCAGTATGCAGGCAAAATCGAATTCAGGCCTCGATCAACTGCAAGTCAACAAAACTTTTTTACTGGACAATCCCCATAATTTTGAATCAAAAACCCTTGTTACGAATAAGGAAATCAACACAGAACTAGACCCTAAAAGCTTTGACAATGCAGTTCTTAAACTGGACTTCCACCCTGTTTCTAAAAGTATCAATCAGGTATTACTGGAGATTCAAAATCAAGTTAACACCTCTACAAATACCTTATATGAAATTAATTTAATTTCTGATTTTCAGGTTATTAACAAGATTATTGACACAAGTCTAATTGACAACAAACAGGAATACAATCTCATTAGACCTTCCTTAGCAAATCAAAAGAATCTTTCAATTGACAGTATCTGGGTTGCCACCCAAGATGCTGAATTTATCACACTACAGGCGGATATTAGAAGTCACAAACTCTCCCTTAATGATCTAAGCGTTTCCCTGCATTTAAATGAAGAACTGTATGGAAAAACAACGATCGACATAGAGGCAAACGGCCATAAAAATGTTGAATTCAAAATACCGGTCAATTCACATAATTACGGTAAAATCAGTATTTCTGATCAATCCCTTAGTTTTGATAACGACCTCTTTTTTAGTATCCCAAAGAAACCTAAAACAAAAGTGATGGCCATCGGGCTTTCAAGTGACTTTCTAAATAGAATCTATCCTGAAGACAGTTTTGAGCTTATAGAAGTTGGCCCGGATAATTTGGATCAAAGCAAGATTTCCGGTCAAAGTTTAATAATTCTGAATGAAATTGAAAATATAACAAGACCCTTAATTCAAAGCTTAAACTCCTTTGTAAGCAAGGGAGGTTCATTGGTGATCATTCCTGCAAATAACCTTTCAATCGAAAACTACAACCTGCTTTTAACTTCCTTCAGCGCGGGCCCAATTATCGATAGCTTCGATGGTACTAAAAAAATCAACAACATCAATTATGACCATCCATTTTTCAGCAAGGTCTTCGAAAAAAAAATTTTTAATTTTCAATATCCTACGATCTCATACGGGTATCTCACCCTTCCGACGAACAGCAGTCCTTTGCTTCAATACGATGACCTGAGTCATTTTGCCTCTGAAACTCTATTTAAAAAAGGAAAGGTATATTTTATAAGTGCCCCACTATCAACAGCTGATAATAATTTTTCAAATTCACCTTTAATCGTGCCTCTTTTTTATAATTTTTCTAAAGAGAATCAAAACAGTGAAGGCATCTATCAAATAGTGGGACAAGTGAATCATGTTATGATCCAAACAAAAGAAACTTCTGGTGATGAGCCTCTTAAAATAATCCATGGTGAGGATGAATTTATCCCTTTACAAACCAAAAAAAATAACAAAATAGAAGTCATAACCTCTGAATTCCCCAGTTCTTCAGGCATATACGACTTTCAATATCAAGATCAGATACAGGCCAAAGTTGCTTATAACTATAATAGAGACGAAAGTCAGTTGGAATTTCAATCCCTTGCTTCGATTGCTGCGGAATTTGACAATATACATCTATACGATTCTATTGACAAAGCCACAAAGGAGCTAAATGAAAGAACTAATAATAAAAATTTGTGGCAATTATTTATTATTTTTGCTTTGGTTTTTTTAGTCTTGGAAATTCTACTTCAGAAATTTTTGAAGAATTAAATATTTTAGATGATTGGCATCAAAAACAAGGAATAAATGAACATACTTCTCAGATCTGCAAAGATCATCGATAGCAATTCAAAGTATCACAATAAAAAAATGGATATTTTGATTAAAAACGGTATCATCACTGACATTGCAAAAAGCATAGACTTACCTTCAACCTTTAAAGAGATTCGGTTAAAAAACCTGCATGTTTCCAATGGCTGGTTTGACACAAGTGTTTCTCTGGGGGAACCGGGCTTTGAAGAAAGAGAGAACATTGATCATGGTCTTGAGGTCGCAGCCCGTTCAGGTTTTACCAAGATTGGCTTAAACCCGAATACCAAACCTTGTATTGATAACAAATCGGCGGTAGAATTTTTAATTCAAAAAAGTGCTTCATCACCCGTTAATTTGTACCCAATAGCGAATTTGACACAAGGTGCTGCAGGCGTTGAGATGGCTGAGTTATTTGATATGAAGAATTCAGGAGCCATCGCTTTTGGTGACTACAACAAGTCTATAGACAATGCCAATCTGTTAAAAATAGCCCTTCTTTATGCCCAGAATTTTAATGCTGTCGTTTTGAGTTTCCCTCAGGATTCAGGAATTGGAACACATGGTCTGGTCAATGAGAGTGAAAATACAACCCGATTAGGATTGAATTCAATTCCTAACCTTTCGGAGGAACTGCAGGTATCGAGAGATTTAGCCTTGTTGGAATATGCGGGAGGAAAATTACACATCCCAACTATAAGTACTGCCAAAGCAGTGCAACTCATTAAAGATGCCAAGAAAAAAGGTCTTGATGTAAGTTGCAGTGTGGCCGCCCATCACCTTTTCCTTACCGATGAAGAAATCCAGTCATTTGATACAAATTTTAAGGTGACACCACCATTGAGAAGTCAAAAGGACCGGAAAGCCTTGGTAAAAGGAATCAAGGATGGAACCATCGACATGATCGTCAGTGATCACAACCCCATCGATATAGAAAATAAAAATGTAGAATTTGCCAATGGGGCTTATGGAACTATTGGATTGGAAACCTTGTTCGGAAGTGCTGTCAGTGAGCTCAATCTTGAGGATTTAATTCACTGTATTACTGAAAAGCCATGCCAGCGATTCGAAATTCCGGTTTCAACCATAGATAAAAATGAAAAGGCTGATTTGACACTTTTTAATCCAGATATTGCATACACTTTCCATACGGATGATATTCTGTCAAAATCTAAAAACTCAGCATTTGTAGGGAAAGAATTAAAAGGAAAGGCATATGGTATTTATGCCAACAAAAAGCTGATTTTGAATTAACGCCTTTTCCTTGTTTATTTGCTATTTAACACACATCATTATGAATAATTTATCCGTAAAAGAAGGAAAAACGATTGCTATCATCAGTTATATCACCATCATTGGCACCTTGATAGCTTTTATTATGAATCAGAATAAACATAATTATTTTGCTTCATTTCACATAAGACAAGCGCTCGGTATTTTTTTATTGGGTGTTGTAGTGAATTTTATTCAACGATTTACTCATTTTGATTGGTTTGATACGGCATTGGGTATTGGCGTATTTGTTTTATGGATCTTGGGTCTGATCTCTGCGATACAAGGCCAGGAGAAACCAATACCTCTCTTAGGAGAACAGTTTCAGGAATGGTTTAGAAACATTGCCTAGTTCATGCCAGAACTAAAAACCTAACAATCATCATCCAGATTAATTTTACATGAGTACATTTTCATTAGAACATCTTGTTCGACAACCAAAAACGCCTCAAACGAATCCTCCGCTATTACTGATGCTCCATGGCTACGGAAGCAACGAGCAAGATCTTTTTTCTTTTGCACAGGAATTGCCTGATGAGCTTTTAATTATTAGTGCCAGAGCGCCTTTATCTTTAGGATTTGGTAGTTACGCCTGGTACACGATTCATTTTGACGCGACCACCAGTGACAAGTTTTCAGATGTTCCTGAAGCTAAAAATGCCTTAAAACTCATTGACACGTTCCTAGATGAAGTTTTTGCGGCCTATCAGCTCAATGATCAAAAGGTTTTCTTACTAGGTTTTAGTCAGGGTACGATTTTAGGAACTGCCTATGCTTTAAACCATCCGGATAGAATACAACATGTAGTTGCTTTAAGCGGCTATGTTAACCAGGAACTGCTGAATACCCCCTTGGAGAAAGATCGCTTTAAGCATCTTGACTTCTTTGTATCACACGGTTCGGTGGATCAGGTCATTCCGGTTGATTGGGCAAGACATACACCTGCATTTCTCAATAAATTAAATATAGCTCATGAATTTCATGAATATCCGGTTGGACATGGAGTGGCTCCACAAAATTTTTATGATTTAAACGAGTGGATCAAACTCCGTTGTACGTAAAAGCCCCGAATTGATATACTTTCTGCATTCAACCCTTATTTTGTAGATTAGTCCACTAAATATAATTTCTATGCATACATTGAACAAAATTGGTCTTATTCTCATAGTATTTGTCGTACTTGTTTCCTGCGAACCGGCTAAAAAATATGACTTGAATCAAGTTCAGTCAATACATGACAGTATCAAAACAATCTATGCTCCCGACAAACGGGTTGCGCTATTTGATATGGAATTCAACATGAAAGAAGACCTTTTGGTCCTTCGGGGAGAAACCAATCAGAAAACTGCCTTAAAAATCCTGCTGGGTCAATTAGAAAGTAAAGGCTGGAACGTTGAAAACCAAAGCCACCTGTTGCCTGATTCTACCGTCGGTACATTTAACTATGCCGTGGTAAATAATTCAGTAGCAAATATTCGCTCTCAACCAAAACATTCTGCCGAACTGGCGACACAAGCCATTTTAGGAATGGAACTTAAAGTCCTGA
>NZ_JBPCUJ010000023.1:0-5339 GCF_051011215.1 Lutimonas sp. | reverse complement strand
GTTTGATAATACTTGATCAAGCAAAACCAGATATTTTGAATCTTTTTTCAATTCCTCCCAATTCACATAAAAACCATTAACAGATATGGTGGTTGTCTTAAATTCCTCCTTAAAATTTGCCTTAAATTCATTTTTAAAAAAATGCCTTACCATTAACGGTTCGGTATATTTATTAATATAATTACTGTACTCATTGTAAATTTCTTGCATTGGACCATCATGGTAACTTTTGTCCCAATTACCTTCATTGTGCATGAACCCAAGAAGTCTTTTAATGGTATCATTTTGAATAAGGTTTATTTCGCCACTGCTCAATAAGTTATTGTAAGAAATTTTAGTATTGTTAAACACAGATAAATGACCTAACCTTAGATAGGCATCTTTTAATTTAGTCGAATCAATTTTTTCCAACCTATTCAAGAGAAAATCATTCATATAAAGACCTGCCTTATCAGCTACCTCTAAATATTTTAAAACCGTATCCAATTGATACGAATCAAATAATAATTCTGCCCTGATTTCTTTTAAATGAGATATTCCCCTTATCCTATCTTTTCTTTCCTCATTCCAAGTATTAATCTGCAAGGCAATCAAAATTCCAACAACGACCAATACGATCTCTCCAACAGCATATCTCATATACTTTAAAGGCCTGTTATCATCTGCCATTTTTTTACGAATTTTTCTGAAGAAAGGGATCATGGGTTGGTTGTTGATGCTTCAAGGTACGAAATTTCAACTTTTGAAGGGTAAACATATTAGAATTGCAAGATAAATATCTAAATATGAGTACATTAAGTTGCGGGTTCAGGAGTCCCGTCCAGACCGCAAAGTCTAAGCAAAAAATATCCCAAAGTTTAAAACTCTGGAATATTTTTCTTTTTTAGACGAGTAGATCTTCTATGGTGACTCGCAGATCCTCATTCAAGGATTTTATTTTACTTTGCTCTGAGGGATTTTGTGAATAACGTTCGCTTCACCTCCTGTAAGATAGATGTCACCGTTTGAGCCCACGTCTACGCCATCGAAGAGCCACATCGGTGGAAAGCCATCTATACCACCTTTTTTGGGTTCAAGACCATCCACGATTGTGGTTCTTTCTGCTGTACCGGATGAAAAATCAATACGGGAAAGACGAGGATCGCCAGTTTGAAAGGGTCCTCCAGTTTCAAACACCAAAAGTCTACCTTCATTGTCAATAGCCAATCCTTCTGGACCGTGAAGACCGGCAAATACAATATTGGAATCTGGAGAAGCTCCGCCAAAATCGATCTTGTAAATGAGGCCAGCTCCCCAGTCAGCGGCCCATACGGATTCGCCATCTGTGGCCAGGCCACTCGCCGCAAATAATTCTTGTATCATTGAATTGTCTTTCATACTGATTACCCCACCCATAGGCACAAGACCTATTTCAGACACGATTACTTCACCTGAGTTGAGTCGGACGGCATCAATAGGAGCCACTACCTGATCTTCAAAGTCGTCCGATACGCCACTTTCAGGATTCCAAACCTGAACAGTTGAGCTGAAAAAAGAAGAAATTATCAGGTCGCTGCCAGATGCTGACACGTTCTGAGGCAAGGTCAGAAAGGTTCCTTCTGGTGGAGCAACTAAAAGGGCTCTGAATTTATCTTCCTGCTTACCACTACGCGCATTAAATTGCCTCATACCAAAGAGATCAGCCTGAAATACCATGTCCTGGTTATTGGGTCCTGTCATTACTGCTATTCCTTGAGGCACGATCATACCGCCTGGGCTGATGATGCGAGCTTGACCGTTTGGTAGTATCTCGGCTACCCAACCTTCGTCATTATTCGTCATATAAAGGGAGCCATCTTCATCAAAAACCATATTATCCAGCCCGGGTTGAAGAGTTGTAAAGGGAATAATTTCATTGCCGTTCTCAATATCAATCTTTACCACCTTACCCGCTTGATCGAGTACATAAAGTAATCCATCAGGTCCAAACTTTGCTGCCGCGGGATTGCTAAACTCACCATTCAATCCTGCCACTATTTTAAGATCTAAGTCAGAAGAAGGGTTGAATGGATCTGAAGTAGGATCATTATCCGGGTCGACATTTACGCTAATAATTAAATTAAAAGCAAACAAAGGCCCATATAAGCGCCCGTCTGGTCCAAAATCAAAAGAATTGAAAAACCCAAGACACGGATTTGGATCTAATGGGAATGCACATTCAACAATTGGTCTTGTTTTATTTGGATCGAGTTCGGGATCAAATTCATACAAGCCGTCACCTTGAAAATCAAGAGCTATGAAGAGACGACCTTCGTCATTAAAAGCAATGGGATTTACGCCCGGGAGAAATTCCTGTTTCGTAACAACTCCACTCGGTGTCCTACGCCCTACCTGTCCCGTTAATATGTCTGTCCAATAAAGGGACCCGTCCGGACCAAAAACAAGATCATCAGGACTCTGTACTCCTTCTGTTATTCGGTCAATAATTTTACCATTTCTCTTGTTCATAACAACGATCTCCTGACCTGTAACACTGGCAACATACAAATGACCATCATCTGGTCCGATGGCGATCCCATTAGCTGCGTTCAAGGAAGCCCCCCTGACCAAGGTTTTCAAATCAGCAGTATTGGACTTTCCATTTTTCTTTTCCAGATTGTTTTCAAGCTCAGTCATATCCTGAGTGCAGGAAAAGGATAGGAAAAGTAAAGCCAAAAAGGCGAGCCTAGGGCCTAACTTTGTAAATAGTTTTTCATTTTTTTTCATGATATTGTGTTTTATTTGATTAGTGATTTTAAATTACTTTAAAATGCTGTTTTATAATAATTATCAAGGACGAAGAGTAAAAAATATTGTCCGAGAACACGATTATATTTATCAAGCTAATTGTGACTTGAACTATTGAATATCAACGCACCCTGCTAAGGGTATGTCAAAATATGATTTAATTTATCTGGGCTTTAATGAGTAGAAAATAGATAAATGTGCTTATCTAAGAGTCCCGTCCAAACCGCAACGCACCGCCAATGAAAAACTTCAGTCTTACTGAGGTTTTTTTGTTTTTGGGTATACGATTAATTCCGTCCCATTCTCCACTCAACTATTCCTTCTTGAGAACTAAGATATAACTGAGACCGCACCATTAACTTCAGAAAAATTGTAACATAATATACAACAGGTAGTCTAATTTATTATCAATCAATATTACAGTCATAAAATGAACTTATCTATAAGAGTACTATTTTTCGCTTTCATAACGTTTTCAACATTGAGCTCTTTTTCTCAGGAAACGAGTGATGCGGTTATAGAAGAAAAACGAACCAAAATCGAAGCCAAAATTCAGGCCTGGCAAAAGCAAACCAATGCCCCTGCTATTTCAGTAGCCTTCCAACACGATGATTTTTATTATGAAAATGCTTGGGGCTTGGCGGATATCGAAAATCAGGTCAAGGCAAAACCGGTATCTTCATATCAAATTGCGTCAACGACGAAGCCCATGACCGCCATGGCAATTTTGAAACTTTGGGAAATGGGAAAAATCGATTTGGATGCTGAAGTACAAACCTATTATACGTCTTTTCCAAAAAAAGAATATCCGATTACCATTCGCCAAATTTTATCTCACACAGCAGGGATTTCTCATTATCGAAGCGACAGTAAAGAGGAAAAACATATCAAAGAACCGTACTCCACAAAAATGGCGATTGATATTTTTAAAGATTGGGAATTAATGTTTGAGCCAAACACGGATTGGAAGTATTCGAGTTATGGCTACAACCTTTTGGGTGCGGTGATTGAAGAAGTAAGTGGTAAATCGTACGAAGATTTTTTAAAAGAACACATTTGGGTGCCTGCAAACATGGAAAATACCATGATGGATGATCCGATTGCGATTGTTCCGAATCGAGTTCGAGGCTATTTTAAAAATGGAGGCAACATCGAAAATGGTGAGTATCTGGACATCAGTAGCCGATTTGGAGCTGGCGGGGTGCGTTCGACGGTGCAGGATGTTGTTAAAATGGGGATTGCTTTGAAAAATGGAAAAATTCTAAAACCTGAAACCGTTGAATTGATGCTTGAACCTTTGGGAGAGCAAGGTTGGAATGAATATGCTTTAGGAATTTCGGTACGTCCTTTTTTGGGGCAACACATCATCATGCATAGTGGCGGAATGCCTCAAACCAGTTTTTTGTTTATCGCTGCACCTGAGGATAATTTATCTTTGTCCATCGGGTCTAACCTTGGGCGTCAAGATGTAGAAAGTTTAGGGATTAGTTTGGTTCAAATCCTATCAGGAGTTAACACGAAAACCGTCACGGCCAAAAAACAAGAAGATAAGTTGATGTTGGAGGCCATAAATGAAGTTTATAATTTTGGGCAAGGCTATTACCAGAAAAAGGGCAAATCCAACGTTGAAAATGATAAAAATTTGGCTTCAGATTTTAAGTATTTCAATCGGTATATTAATCCAAAATACATCAGAAATAATTCCAAAGAAGCTGAGGAAAAAATCAAGGCAGGGCATCAAATTCAACCTGAAAAATCTTTAATTTGGGATAGCGTAGGAGGATACATGGCGAGCCAACTAAATCAAAACTACTCCCAAGAAGGCGCATTAGCTTTTTTCAAGGCCTATATTGGTTTGTACAAAAAAGATAAATCCATTTCGTACCGTTTTACAAAAGATGTTGAAAGTGCTGTGGAGAAATATTATCAAGATTGGCAAGTTACCAAAGAACTAGATCCGAGCTTAACGCGCTTTGATAAAAACACAGATTGGGAACAAGTACCGATTCAATTGGACAAAGAATTGGGAAAGTATAGTGTTTATCCTGATTTTTATGGTGATTTGATTGACTACACATATTCAAATTTACTGTTTAATAAAAAATACGACGAAATATCTCAAATTACAAACCTTGCGGACACCTATTTTTCAGGACGGTTTTTTACAGAGTTTTTGAAAGGATTCGAAGCATTAAGTCAAAAAGATTTGATCAAGGCGAATACGTGTTTTGCAAAGGCAAATGAAATCGAAAATCATTTAGAGAATCCGAATTGGATAGGTTCATTGATTCTAAACTTAGCCCAAGTTGATCCCGTAATGGCATTTAGTTTGGGAGAAGTTATGGCTACGTACAATCCAAAATCGTATGAATTTCAGATTGGTATGTCAAATTTAGCCAGTAAAATGGGAATAAAAGAAAAATCTATATTTTATGCTCAAAAAGCTTTAGAAATAAAGCCCAATGACGAAATGGCTTTGAAATTCATAGGAAATCGGTAGCATATTTTGAGATTGGTTAGCGTTAATTGTTTAAATATTTATAATAACGGTATCACAATTTCTGGGTAACAAC